>JAITPZ010000021.1 GCA_031289165.1 Synergistaceae bacterium | reverse complement strand
GTCAACCGCAGCTCCGTCGAGCCCGCCCGCCTCGAAAGCATGGGGGTGAAGGAGTTCTTCCCCCTGAATCGGCTGCGCGAGGCCGTGGCGGGTTGTCGATTCGTCGTCGCGGCGCTGGCTCACGACACGGAGACGCACGAGATTTTCGACGAGGCGATTTTCAGCGCGATGGACGAGGGGACCTTTTTCATCAACGTCGCCAGAGGGGGCCTCGTTCAGGAGGACTCCCTGATCGCGGCCCTGAACGAAGGGCGTCTGGGAGGGGCGGGGCTGGACGTTTTCGCGAGCGAGCCGCCGCATCCCGACAACCCCCTGCTGACGCACCCCAACGTCACGCTGACGCCTCACATCGGGGGAAACACGGACGAGTCCGCGAAGGGGATTCTGGAGTTCATCAAAAATAACGCCGATCGCCTGAGCCGCGGGGAAGATCCGCTTTCGAGACAGGATCTGCGTTAAAAATATGACTGTCGAGCACTCTCCGTGGAGCTCGAAATAATCCAACGGTCATATATAAAATGAGATCCGATGCCTGCGCATAAAAAATGGGGTTTATTCAGAAGACTGTTATATTATGTGATAATTCTGGTCGTTCTCGGCGGCGTCGTCAGGACCTATATCTTCTGGCTCGACCACTATAATATGCTGCACCCCGATGTGGTGCAGGCTACGGTGATGGGCTACGTGGAGGAGCTGCCTCTCGAGGGGATTCTCGTGTGGGACGAGCAGCTCGTGACGGCGCCGCGGGACGGCGTGCTGACGTACCCCTCTCCCCGTCCGCGGCGCGTGGCGAAGGGAGAGGCCATCGCGGCGATCGACGGCAGGGCGGTCCGGGTGGAGATGCCGGGGTATTTTTTCCCCGCGCTGGACGGACAGGAGGGTAAGTGGGTCTACTCGAGGCTGTGGCCCGGGACCTCCGATTTTCCCCGTGCCGGCCCGGCCCGTTTTGTGGAAAACGGCGCGCGCCTGCGGAAGGGCGACCCTATAGGGAAGCTCGTGCCCCAGCCCCAGGACCTGCGGTGCATCGCGTATCTCGACAGGACTCCGGCGCTGGAACGGGACATAAAGCTCGGCTACGTCAACGTGAGGACGGAGCCGCAGGGCAGGGACCGGAAGGCCGCGGTGCGGGCCTATGTCAACGCGGGGCAGAAGATCAAGGTTTATATCACGCTGCCCTTTTTCGAGCCCTCCCTCCTGACGACGCGCGTGTTTTCCTGCAGCGTGACAACGGGCGACAGGCAGGGAGTCCTTCTGCCCGACTCCGCCGTCGTTCTGCGCAACGGACAGATGGGGGTTTTCCTGTTGAAGGGAAATCTGACGGAGTTTACGGAAATAGAGGGATTTCCGGCGGATGGCGGCAATTTTTTCATCATTAAGGGCATTCTGCCGGGTAACGTCGTCGTCCTGCAAGCGGACAAATTTAAAGAGGGAGCCGTCATGCTTTGGTAGAAAACAGCGGTATAAGAGAACGCATCCTGGCCGTAAGGGAAAAAATTTTTTCGAGCGCCGCCCGCGCCGGCCGCGACGCGGCGGAGATCAAACTGCTGGGGGTCACGAAGACGCGAACGGTCGAGGAGATGCTGGAGGCCGTGTCCCTGGTCGACGCCATCGGAGAAAACAGGGTCCAGGAGGCCCTTTCCAAAAAAGAGCGATGGCCCTCCGACATAAAGATCGAATGGCATTTGATCGGGCATCTGCAGAGCAACAAGATCCGCAGGGCGCTGTCGTTCTTCGACGCTGTGGATTCTCTGGACTCCGTCGCTCTGGCCAGCGCCGTGGAGCGGACGGCCGCGGAGACGGAACGCGTGGTATCCGTCCTCATCGAGGTCAATACCTCGGGAGAGGGCAGCAAGACGGGGGTGCCTCCCGGGGGATTTTCGGAACTCGTGGACCGCATTATGGAATCGCCTCATCTGGAGCTGCGGGGGCTGATGACGATAGGGCCCCTGACGGACGACGAGGCGCAGGTCAGAGGGGCTTTCGCGCATCTGCGCGAGATGGCCGGAGACGCGCGCCGCAGGTCGGGGCTTCCCCTTCCCGTCCTCTCAATGGGGATGAGTTCGGATTTCGAGTGGGCGATTGCGGAAGGCAGCACGATGGTGAGAATCGGAACCTCCCTGTTTGGGAAACGCTGAAAATAAACCAGGGGGGGCCTCGGGGCCACTCCGTTATAATATACAGGAAGTCCCTGTTCTGAGGAGGAGGAGTGGACGGGTGCGAAAATTATTGCAGCTTTTGGGTTTTTACGGGGATGATTACGAAGAGGACTCCAACGACTATGCGGAATACGAGGAGGAGCCGTCCAAAGACGTAAAAAAAAGCAAACCGGGAAAAAGAGACGAGGCGCGAGGCAGACCACCCATCCCCCGTCTGGTTTTTTTCCGGGGAGTGCCGTCGGAAGACATCAAACTCAAGCTGCGCGATGTCCTTCTGGAGGGCGCGATGGTGCTTCTGGATCTCCAGGGGCTCGATGCGGGACGCATAGAAGAAGGGCGCAACTTCATCAATTTCATGGGCGGCGTCGCATTTGCGCATAAAGGACTCATGGAACGCATAGGGCCCTCTCTTTTTGTCATCTCCCCGCGCGAAGGCATGCTTCAGTACTGGTCCGAAGAGGAGGAATAAGCGATGCCGGAGCTTTTAACCGCTAAGGACGTCGAGTTGAGAATTTTCAGGAAGGCCTCATTCGGGGGCTACGCCATTCCCGACGTCGAGGAGTTCCTGAATCAGGTTGCGGAGGACCTCGAAGCCTACGCCGTGCGCTTGAACGATCAACAGCGACGGATCTTCGAGCTCGAAGAGGCCCTCAAGAAACACGAGGCGATGAAGGACACGATCAAGGACGCCCTCATTCTGGCCCAGAAAAGCGCCAGGGACAAGGAGGACGAGGCCCGTCGTCAGGCCGAGCTGATCGTCGCCCGGGCCGAGTCGAAAATGGGGGAGATCAACGTTGAGGCCCGTCGGCGCCTGGACGAGGCCGAAAGCGCCGCCGACGAGATCGTCGCGACCGCGAGAGTCGAGGCGGCCCGGATCATAAAGAGCGCGGAAGAAACAAAAGACGACCTGCAGAAGCGCATCGACAGCATCGAGAGCGACATCGCCCGCCGCATGACGGAGGCGAGTGAGCGCGCCAGCGAAATCACCGCTACCGCTCGAATCGAAGCGGCTCAGATCGTGAAAAGCGCGGAAGAAACCAAAGAAGACGCGCAGCGGCGCCTTGAGAATATCGAGAGCGAGATTGCCCGCCGCATGGCGGACGCGAACGAACGCGCCAGCGAGATCACCACGACCGCCCGCATCGAGGCGCGCCGCGCCACCGGAAAAATCAAACACGAGGTAGAGGAAAGCAGACGAGAACTGGGCGTCTCTCAGATGGCGCGGCTGCGTTTCCTCGAGGAATCCGCCGAGCTGACGACGGCGTTCGAGCGCATGGTCGAAGAGGCAAGGCAGAAGCTCGAAAAAGCCATTTCGAACCTGGACGCACTGGAGGGCGCAAGGCCCCCGGAAAAGGCGTCGCTGTCCTTTTATCCCGTCTCCGAGAATGAGGAGGAGAAGGAGGTTTCGGCTTCCCTGTGACCCTCTCCCGCCCGGTGAGGTACGTCAGGGGCGTCGGCGAGGCCAGGGAACGGGCGCTCGCGCGGTTGGGAATAAAAACGGTGGAGGATCTGCTGTTTTTTTTCCCGCGCCGTTATGAGGACCGCCGGGAGCTGACCCGGCTGGCGGCCTTGGTTCCCGGCACGACGGCCTCCGTGGTCGCCACGGTCGTCCTCTTCGAAAAGCGCCCCACGTCGCGGCGCGGACTCGAAGTCGCCACGGCCGTTCTGAGCGACGGCCGGGATGTCGTGAGGGCCGTGTGGTTTAATATGCCCCGTATCGGGGACGCCATCACCCCGGGAAGGCGCGTGGCCCTTTACGGCAGGGTGGAAAAACGGGGCGACCTGCAGCTGACCAGCCCGGAGTTCGAGGTTCTGGACGAGGACGACCCTCAGTCCGTGGGGAGAATCGTTCCGGTCTACCCGGCGACGGCTGGGCTTTCCGCAAAATGGGTTCGCCGCATCGTGTGGTCGGTCGTGGAGGACTGCCTTTCGGAGCTGGAGGATTTCGTTCCTCTTCCCATCCGTCAAAAATATCGTTTCACCGATCTTTCCACCTCCGTGGCAGAACTCCATCAGCCCCAGGACAGAAAAACATGGCTTGCGGCCAGAAATCGCCTGGCGTTTGACGAATTTTTCCTGTTGCAGACAGGGCTCCTGCTGCGCCGAGAGAGACGTTCCGCCCTGGGGCCGCGTTCGCAAAAATCCTCCGGGATCCTCGTCGCTGGGGAAAAGTTTCATTCCTTTATGCAGATCCTCCCCTTTCAGCTGACCCAGGCCCAGAGTCGGGTCATACGTGAAATCGCCGCCGACCTCGCGTCCGGGACACCGATGAACCGCCTTCTCCAGGGCGACGTGGGATCGGGTAAGACAGCGGTCGCCGCGGCCTCGTTGCTGATCGCCGCGGACGGCGGCGCGCAGTCGGCCTTCATGGCCCCCACGGAAATACTGGCCCAGCAGCACTTTTTCCGCCTGAGGGAGATGCTGTCGTCCACAGGAGTTTCCGTCGAGCTTCTGACGGGTTCCCTGTCCGCAGGGGAAAGGAAAGGCGTTCTCGACGCGATCTCCTCCGGAGCGGCGCGGATCGTCGTCGGAACCCACGCGATTTTTGGCGCGAAGGTGGTTTTTGACCGGCTGGAGCTCGTCGTTGTCGACGAGCAGCATCGTTTCGGGGTTCTGCAGAAAAACGCGCTTCGGGCAAAGGGACGCTCGCCGCACGTGCTGGTCATGACGGCGACCCCCATCCCGCGAACCCTGACCCTCTCCATCTACGGCGACCTCGACGTGTCGGTTCTGGACGAGCTCCCCCCCGGCCGCAAACCCGTAAAGACGATCCACCTGCGTTCCTCACAGAGAAAACGCCTTTTGGGCTTCATACGGGATACGGTCCGGCAGGGAGGGCAGGCGTACTGGGTCTGCCCCCTGATCGAGGAAAGCGAAAACATGGACCTCACCGCCGCGATTTCCCGCCTCCGGTCGCTGACGGAAGAACTCCCGGACCTGCGCGTCGCGCTGATCCACGGCCAGCTTCCGAGGGGCGAACGGGAATCCGTCATGAGGGCCTTCGCCGCCGGCGACGTCGATCTTCTGGTCGCGACGTCCGTTATCGAGGTGGGCGTGGACGTTTCGAACGCCGTCGTCATGGTGATCGAGGACGCCGCGCGTTTCGGGGCGGCGCAGCTTCATCAGCTCCGCGG
>JAITPZ010000232.1 GCA_031289165.1 Synergistaceae bacterium | reverse complement strand
GTGGGCACGGGGATTTTATCCTCGTCGCCGTTGGTGATCTCACGACAGCCCGGCTGGAGCCAGAACCAGCCGACAAAGATGCTCAAAAGCAGGGAGCCCACCGGCAGCAGGATGTTATTACAGAGGTATTCCACTGCTTCGAAGAAGGGTTTGCCCCCTATCGCCGGATAACCGGAAAAGGAGGCCGCGGAAGGCAGGCCCAGCAGGATAATGATAATCCCCAGAGTCCAGACGGCTTTGGAACGCTCCATTCTGAACTTCTCCATACCGAAGGCCACGGCCACCTCCAAAAGAGACATCGACGACGTCAGGGCGGCGAAGAAAAGGAGCACGAAAAACAGAAATGAAAAAAGCATGCCCGCAGGCATTTTTGCAAACACCGCGGGCAGCGTTATGAAGGTCAGGCCGACGCCCGCGCCGGGCTCGAAGCCCATGGCGAACACCGCGGGGAAAATGGCGAAGCCCGCGAGAAAGGCGATGGCCGTGTCCAGCGATCCCGTCCAGATGGCGGCGGAGGGAAGGCGCTCGCTTTTGTCGCTGTAGCTTCCGTAGGTGATCATGATGCCGAGGCCCAGGGAGAACGAGAAGAAGTTCTGACCCAGAGCATCCAGAATCGCCGACGCCGTCAGCTTCTCCAGATCGGGTTTCAGATAGAAATCGATTCCGGCGCCCGCGCCGGGCAGGGTGACGGAGCGAAGAATCAGGATGAGCAGAATCACGAAAAGCGCCGGCGTCATAATCTTACAGGCTCGTTCGATGCCCTTTCCCACTCCGCCAAGCACGATCATCATCGTCAACGCCATGAAAACGACCTGAAAGAAGATGACCTGATTCGGCTGCCCGGTGAAGTCGTCGAATACCGCGGCGGATCTCCCCGCCGCCGCCGAATCCATCAGCCCCGTCAGGCTCGCGACGACGTATTTGATCGTCCAGCCCCCGACGATGTTATAAAAGGAAAGCGTAAGGAATCCGCCCGCCACGACTCCCATCCAGCCAATCAGGGACCAGAAGGGGTTCGCCTTCAGTGCCCTGAACGCCAGGATCGGCGATCTCTGCGCTCCGCGCCCAACGGCAAATTCCGCCAGCATCACGGGAAATCCGATAAATACGGCAATGATCAGATAGATCAAAACAAAAGCCGCACCGCCGTTTTTACCTACCAGATACGGAAAACGCCAGATGTTGCCAAGACCGACTGCCGACCCCGCGGCCGCGAGAATAAAGCCCACGCGACTGCCCCACTGCTCCCTTTGCAGTCCACCTTCGTTCCTCTCGCCCAACTCGACAACCTCCTTAATTAATAGAAAGCACACCATTCAGAGAGCAAAAATCGAAGAAAACCGTTTTCCTTCTGAAAACAACCTCTGAAAAAACAAAGGCTTCCGGCAAAGACAAAAGCCAACCTTCGAAATGTGAGCGATGTAGTGTATTATAAGTCAACCGTTCCCGCTCCGGAAAGGTATCTGCTCTTTCTTACCTAAGTAAAAATAAGGGTTTTCGTCGGCAAATCCGATGAAATTCATACGGGAAAAAACCGACCGGGGGTTGGCCTGGAGGGTTTGGCCTGACAGGGCGACAGGGATATCTTCGCCGAAAAAGGCAAACTTTGAAAGGTATTTAAGCGCCTCCGGACGCGAGGGAGTCACCGTGCAGTTCGCCCGGGGTTTCCACCAGATGCTTCCAGTATTTTCGGGGCATATGCGTGCGCTGCACCTTATAGTTCAGGCGCTCACGCGTCGTTGTGGCGCGGTAAAATTCGCGCCAGAGATCCTGATACCTTTGTTCTCCGGAGCCGATCCGCGGCGCCTGGGAGGGGTCCATGTCCGTGACGTACCAGTCCGCGCCGCGGCAGACCGCCGCCCGGGCGCGCCGAAGATCGTGGAGTACCCACCCCCGGTCGGTCAGGCGCCTCGAAAAATGCCCGGCCAGCAGCGGCAGGACGTCGCAGCCCGGTTCTATCTGCGCGTACAGAATCCCGCCCACGTCCTTAAAGCGGGTCACGCCCAGGTATTTCTCGTACTCTCCGCCCGTATGACGGGCCGCCCTGCGCACGGCGTCGATGCAGGGATCGGCGAGGTCGAGCTCCGCGCGCCGCCCCCGACGCCACACTCGCTCCAGCAGGTGCCAGAGCGCCATGTCCGCGCCGTCGTCGCCCGAAAGCAACGCGAACCAGGCGTCGCCCCAGGTCGGACCGGAGACGCGCTTTCGGAGAAGCGAGGCCGTCGCCTCAGCGATGTTCGAGTTGTTTTCGACTCGCGCCGACTCGAAGAGAAGCCCCTGTTTTTCCGCGCCGTTCCTGAGAATGGCCTCCGGAACGACCCCGTCCTCCGCCGTTCTGTAGATCAGGCACATCAGCCCGTCCCACGTTCCATCGTAGATGTAGATCACAGGCCCTCCCCCTCCAGCGGCCCGAAGGGCAAAAGAAGCTGCTGTACGGGGGGTTTTCCCGACAGCAAAAAACGCAGCCGACCGAGGGAGACGGAGGGGCGCCTCTCCATCCGTCCCTCGCAGGTCAGAAAATGCGCGGCGCGCTTCATCACAACGCCCAGGCGCTTCAGATCCTCGTGCCGCAGACGCCGGGCGCGCCTCGCCACGACGATACGCCGCGCGGACTTTACCCCGATGCCGGGGATGCGCAGAATCTGCTCGTAGTCCGCTCGGTTGACGTTCACGGGGAAAATGTGCATGTTGCGCAGCGCCCACGCGGTCTTGGGGTCCAGTTCCTCGTCCAGCGAGGGCTCCCGCTCGTCCAGAATTTCGGCGACGTTGAAGCCGTAGAAACGCAGGAGCCAGTCCGCCTGGTAAAGGCGATGCTCCCGCAAAAGCGGCGGCGCCGTCATCAGGGAGGGCAGGTTCCTCCCCTCGTTCACCGGCAGATAGGCGGAGTAGTAGACGCGCTTCAAACCCAATCTTCCGTAAAGCCCCTCGGACAGTCGCAGAATGCTCCGATCCGTCTCCGGCGTCGCCCCAACGATGAGCTGCGTGGTCTGCCCGGCCGGGGCAAAACGCGGCGCGCGCAAGGCCAGACGCTTCTCCTGCGCGCGCTCCTCGATGCGTCCGCTGATGAAACGCATGGGCGTGAAAATCGATTGCTTTGTCTTTTGAGGGGCGAGAAGGCTGAGGCTCTGCTCGGTGGGCAGCTCGATGTTGACGCTTATGCGGTCGACCAGGCGCCCGAGGCGCTCGATCAGTTCGGGCGACGAGCCGGGGATCGTCTTGGCGTGAATGTACCCGTTGAAGCGGTATTCGTCGCGCAGAATATAAACGGACCGAATCAGATCCAGCATCGTGTCGTCGGGGCTCTGCCGGACGCCGGAACTCAAAAAAAGCCCCTCGATGTAATTTCGACGGTAGAAATTGACGGTGAGGTCCGCGACCTCCCGGGGAGTGAACGTCGCCCTCGGCCGGTCGTTGCTGCGCCGATTGACGCAGTAGGCGCAGTCATAAACGCAATCGTTGGTGAGCAGCAACTTCAGGAGAGAGACGCACCGCCCGTCGTCCGTCCAGGTGTGGCATATTCCGGCGCTGTACGCGTTGCCCAGCCCCCCCGGTTTGCCCGCGCGGTTCGAGCCGCTCGACGAACAGGAAACGTCGTACTTCGCCGCGTCCGCCAGGATCGCCAGCCTGTCCATCACGTCCATCACGCATCCCCCCGACAGCGACCTCATACGTAATAAAATCGCTACTCGATACGTAGTTATTATACAACTATCCCTGAAAATACGCAGCCTCCGCCCCCTGAGTTCTCGAGCCGTTCTTATGTATTTTTTGCGGCTTTTTTTGCTTTCAGGGGGCGCTCGCTGTGTTAAAATTCAGATTGGAGATCAATCGATCGATTTTTTGACGTTGAAAAAGAAATGGAAAAATTTTAAATTCGGGGAGGAAATGTATCATGCCTAAAGTAACGAGCCTTGCCGACCTTCGTAAAATAAAGGAAGCCGCATCGGACCAGACCGCCGCCCGCAGCGAGGGCAGGACCCGCATCATCGTCGGGCTCGGAACCTGCGGAATCGCGGCCGGGGCCCGCACCGTGATGCAGGCGCTGATGGAGGAACTTCAGAAACGCTCCCTGAACAGCGTCTCCGTGGAGACGACCGGGTGCATCGGCATGTGCCAGAACGAGCCCCTTGTCGACGTCATTCGCGAGGGAACCTCCCGCATCACCTACGGACGCGTGAAGCCCTCCGACGCCGCCCGCATCGTCGTCGACCACATCGTCAACGGACAGATCGTCCAGGATATCGTCATCGGCCGCGCCGACTGACGCGGAACGAAAATCCGCGCGGCGGGAATTTCCGTATTTCCGTCGCGCCTTTGCTCTGTACCCCGGGCGAGCCGTTTCGTTCGTTCGGTTTTATTTGCCCTTCAACAGCTCCCGGCCCCTTTGAACGTAGGACTCCATCTCGTCTTTCGGAACCATGCCGCCGCCCGTCGCCCAGACGATGTGGCTCGCGTTCATGAGCGCGTCGCCGCTGAACTTCGTCGCGTAATCAGGGGACTGCGCGAGATGAAATCCAGGAAATCCGATCGCCGCGGAGGGTTCGACGCGAATGTCCCCGAACTCGGCAAGCAGGGCAACCATCTCGAACAACCGGTCGTCCCGCACGGTAAAGAGGCCGTCCAGCATGTTGCCCGCCACCCTTCCCACCAGAGCGGAGGGACGTCCCACGGCGAGTCCGTCCGCCGCCGTCCGCCCCGTCAGGCCGACGTCCTGCACGGAAATTTCGTCGTACAGCCCCGTCATCAGGCCGAGAAGCATACAGGGCGCCTGCACGGGTTCGGCAAAAAAGCAGTGAACGTGTTCCCCGAAAATTTGTTTCAGCCCGAACGCGACGCCTCCGGGACCGCCCCCCACTCCGCAGGGCAGGTAGACGAAGAGCGGGCACCCGGCGTCCACCGGAACGTTCATCTCTCTTAACTGCCGCGCCGTGCGCTCGCCCGCGACGGCGTAACCCAAAAAGAGCGTCAGTGAGTTTTCGTCGTCCACTAAGTGACATTTGGGGTTCCGCGCCGCCTGCCTGCGCCCCTCCTCCACCGCCTTTCCGTAGTCCGCCTGGTGCTCCACCACGACGGCCCCCTTCTGACGCAGGAGGTCCTTTTTCCACCGACGCGCGTCCGCCGACATGTGAACCGTCGCCTGAAAGCCGAGCTTCGCGCTCATGATGCCGATGCTCAGTCCCAGGTTGCCCGTCGACCCCACCGCCACGGCGTACTCCGAAAAAAGGT
>JAITPZ010000203.1 GCA_031289165.1 Synergistaceae bacterium | reverse complement strand
TCCGGCGGATATAAATGAATATGAAAGTCGATGTGCTTCATATATATATTCTCCCGCTCCGTTTCTCGTTCGCAGAAGAATTATACCTCAGCACCCGAGCCCGCGCCGTACGACCCCTCCCCTCTTCCGGACGGAAGGGCAGATTTTATCAATATGTCCTATAATATTTAAATGGACATTAAAATCTGTTCAGCGTCGCTCTCTTTCGTAAAAATATTTGCTCGTACAGGGCGATGTACGGGGTTCTTTCACGTTCATTTGTTCGAAACGCCTCGTTTGCAGGTGTACGCCGAAAAATTTTTATGGTAGTATTACATGTTGCTGCGCGTTGCAAAGGGCAACGAAGGAGCGGCAACGACATTCCAATGTGTTTCAGGTCGAGGGGGCGGTTTCGATGTGTAAAGAATGCAGAGACTATAAGGATACGCTGAACCTTCCCGTCACGAACTTTCCCATGAAGGCGAACCTGGCGAAACGGGAGCCCGAATTTCTGAAGTTCTGGCAGGAGCACGACACGTATCACAAAGCGGTGGCGCAGCGCAAAGGGGCGAAGAAGTTCATTCTTCACGACGGGCCTCCCTACGCCAACGCGAATATTCATATTGGAACCGCCTTCAACAAGATTCTCAAGGACTTCATTCCCAAGTACAGGCTGATGAGCGGGTACTACGCCCCGTTCGTTCCGGGCTACGACACCCACGGGCTGCCCATCGAGCTCCGCGTTCTGAAGGATGAAAACATGTCCAAGGAGGCCGTGGATCCCGTTCTGCTTCGAAAAAAATGCACGGAGTTCGCTTATAAATTCATCGACGTGCAGACCGGCGAGTTCAAACGCCTTGGCGTGTTCGGCGAGTGGGAGGATCCTTACATCACCCTGAAGCCGGCCTATGAGGCCGTCGAGCTGAATTCCTTCGCCGACATGGTCGATAAGGATCTGGTATATCGCGGGCGGAAACCGGTCTACTGGTGCGTGGACTGCCAGACGGCCCTCGCGACCGGCGAGATCGAGTACTGGGACGAGTCCTCCCCGTCCGTATTCGTCGCCTACCCCATGCCGGACGTGGCGCAAAAATATCCGGCGCTTGCCGGAAAGGACGTTTACGTCATCATCTGGACGACGACGCCCTGGACCCTGGCGGCCAGCATGGCCGTGGCGCTGCACCCTCAGTACGAGTATGGATTCTACGAGGCGGGCGACAGGGTCTTTCTGATCGCCTCGGAGCTGAAAAACACCGTCGCAAAAGAGACGGGGCTTTCTTTCGGTTCGGCGCCGGTCACGGCAAAAGGCTCCGAGCTGGAGGGGCTGGTCTCCATCCATCCCTTTTACGACGAGCGGAAAATTCCTCTGATCCTGGCCGACTACATTGAGCTGGACTCCGGAACAGGCTGTGTCCACACGGCCCCCGGCCACGGCACCGAGGACTTCGAGAGCGGAATCAAATACGGGATCGACATCTACAACCCCGTGGACGACGCCGGATACTACCTCAAAAATACCCCGCTTGTGGGCGGAATGGACATCGCGTCGGGGGGGAAGAAGTCGCTGGAGCTGATCGCGGAGCGCGGACGGCTTCTGGGCAGCGGGACGATCATGCACAGCTATCCCCACTGCTGGCGCTGCAAAAAACCCGTCATCTTCCGCGCGACGGAGCAGTGGTTCATCGCCGTCTCGAAGTTCAGGGACAGGGCGCTTCAGGTCATCGACGACGAGGTGCGCTGGATCCCCGACTGGGGACGCGATCGCATCTACAACATGGTGCGGGACCGCTCCGACTGGTGCATCAGCCGCCAGAGGGTCTGGGGCGTTCCTATCCCCTCCCTGAAATGCAGGGACTGCGGAGAACATTCCCTCACCTCCGAGCGCATTCGCCTTTTCGCGGAGAAGGTGAAAAACGCGCCCGACGGGTGTTCCATATGGTGGGACGGGGACCACACGCCCGAGGCGCTCTTCGGGCCTCTGGCCGTCTGCGACGCGTGCGGTTCCCGCAACGTGACGAAGGACAACAACATCATCGACGTCTGGTTTGACTCCGGCATATCGCACTTCGCCGTTTTGAACACATGGGAAGGGCACGAGTGGCCGACGGAAATCTATCTGGAGGGCAGCGACCAGCATCGCGGATGGTTCCAGTCGTCTCTTCTGACCGCCGTGGCCGTGACGGGACATTCTCCCTACAGGCAGGTTCTGACGCACGGCTTCATCCTGGACGGCGAGGGACGCAAGATGTCCAAATCCCTCGGCAACTCGGTTTATCCGCAGGAAATCGCGGACGAGTACGGGGCGGAGATCCTGCGCCTCTGGGTTGCCTCCACCGACTACCGCAACGACGTCCGCATTTCGAAGAACATCATCAGGGGACTTACCGAGACCTACCGCCGCGTGCGCAACACCGCGCGCTTCCTTCTGGGGAACCTGCACGGCTTCGACCCCAAAAAGCACGCCGTCCCGAGGGAGAAGCTGCTGCCCGTGGACCGGTGGGTTCTGAGCAGGCTGAACCACGTGATCGACCGCGCCGGCGAGGGCTTCGAGAACTACGAGTACCACCTGCCGACCACCGCGATCCACTCGTTCTGCGTCACCGAGCTGAGTTCCTTTTACCTGGACATCGGCAAGGATCGCCTTTACGTCGAGGCGCCGGACTCGCTGGCGCGCCGCAGCGCCCAGACCGCGATGTGGGAAATCCTCTCCGCGATCACCCGCGCGCTGGCGACGATCCTCAGCTTCACCGCTGAGGAAATCTGGCAGGAGATGCGCGGGATCGACCCCTCCCTGCCCGAGAGCGTCTTTCTGTCCGACTTCCCGAAGGCGGACAAAACGACCATGGACGACGCGCTTGACGCGCGATGGGGCCGGGTTCTCGTCCTGCGGGGCGCGATCAGCCGTATGCTGGAGGAACTGCGCGCCCAAAAGACGATCGGGACGTCCCTAGAAGCTCACGTCCAGGTCAAAAAGACCGAGGACCTGGCCGACCTCGCGGAAGCGTTCACCCTCCAGGAGATGGCGGACGTCGCCATCGTCTCGAAGTTCGAGTGGGTGGACGCGCCGAACCTCGCGAAGGTGTTCCACGACGGGGAGACGGGCTACGATATGGCCGCGGCGTTCACGCCCGGCACAAAATGCCCGAGGTGCTGGAAGTACTCCGAGACTCCGGGCAGCGACGGGCTCTGTCCCAGATGCGCGGAAGTTCTGAAGACCCTGTAATCCCCAGCCTTGAGGATTTTTCGGACGGAGGAGAAGATGTCTTTTCCTCCGTCCCCGATAATCATATCGACAATAATAACGACAGCGAACGCGTCGAGCGTTTCGAGTGCGACGAGGGAGGAACGCGGCTGGATGTTTTTTTATCCCGCCGGCTGGGAGTCACCCGCGCATTCGCGCAGAGACTTATAAAGGAAGATCGCGTTGGAAGTCGCTTTTCGGATCGGGACGCGTTGCCGCCCCAAAATTCTGTTTCAGCAAAAAAAACGCCCAAAAAATTGAAACCCTCGTATAAGACGTCCGGCGGAGAAATTTTTGTCGTGAAAATACCGCCGACCGAAACTCTGGAGATCGAGCCGGAGGAGGTTCCCTTCGAGGTCGTCCACGAGGACTCTTATCTTCTGGTCGTGAACAAACCGGCGGGACTCGTCGTGCATCCGGCCCCCGGACACTGGAGAGGCACCCTGGTTCACGGGCTTCTCTTTCGCTACCCCGACCTCGGCCCCTTTAACAACGTCCGGCGGCCGGGGATCGTCCATCGGCTGGACGCGACGACCTCCGGCCTGATGCTGGTCGCACGCGAACAAAAGACGATGGAGCTGCTTCAGAGGGACTTCCGGGAACGGTCGATAGAAAAAAAATATCTGGCGCTGGTTCACGGAAATTTTTCGCGGCCCTGGGGCCTTCTCGAGGGTCCCATCGGCCGGCATCCGCAGAACCGGCTGAAAATGGCCGTTGTCGAGGGAGGCCGCCCGTCGACGACGGAATACCGCGTTTTATGGAACGATCATACCGACGCCGGATACGCCCTGGTCCTCTGCGGACTGCTCACCGGGCGCACGCATCAAATTCGCGTCCACATGGCCGCGGCGGGACACCCGCTCGTCGGAGACATTCTTTATGGGCTTTATGGGCTTTACGGGCCTTACGGAGCGGAGGAAAATTCGAATATGGGAGTTTCGAACTTCGATCGGGTCTTTTTGCATTCATGGAGGCTGGCGTTCACGCACCCGATCACGAAGGAGATGTTACGTTTCACCTGTCCTCTGCCTCCGGAGCTTCGGGAGCATCTTTGCCGGCTTCGCGCGTCGCGTACTCCTTCCAGAAATTCGGACTGACCCTTATCGTGCCGGGGTTCGTGTAGGTCACCAGCGCCACCGCCGCGCCGGGAACGGAGCGGACGTGGCGGCGTTCCGTGTAGTCGATTTGCACGGACAGGGACGCCCTGCTTTTGCTGTACGCCGCCGCCAGAGACGCGGCGAAGGCCAGAAGCTCGCTTCCCTCCAGGGCATCTCTGCTGGCCCCTCCCTTTACGATCACATGAGCGCCGGGAACCTCGTGAGCGTGCAGCCACAGGTCGTCGCTCGCCGCCTGCCGGAAGGTCACGAAGCGGTTCCCCCGCGCCGAGAGCCCCACGAGAACCGTGCAGCCATCCACTTCAAAGCGCAGATGCGGAGGATTTTCCTTCGATCCGCGTTTTTCTTTCGATCCATGTTTTTTCTTCGCGTACTTTCCCCCTGATCCCCTCTGCGCTTTTTGAGTTTTCCCCCCCTCCCCTTTTGTTCCCTTTCCGCTCAGGGACGCGATCCAGTCCTCGACGTCGCGCACGGCCTCCTCCAGCTTCGCCGGGTCGTCGATGGAATCCAGGAGGTCCCTCTGCTCCCGCAGCTCCGCGATGGCCCCTCTCAGGGAGTCGGCCTCCTCCCGGACCTTTTGGGGGTCGACGCGCGCCTTCCTGTATTTTTTGAAATAGCGCTCGGCGTTACGGGAGGGCGACAGCCTTGAATCCAGGGTAATTTCCAACGCCTCTCCGCCGTCCCATCCGCTCAGAACGACCTTCTCCGCGCGCGGGGGAACTGCGGCGAGGTTCGCCAGCAGCAGATCCCCCTTCCGGCGAAAGTTCTCCGCGTCGGCGTTGTCCCCGAGCTGTTTCAGAAGTCCGTCCATGTGGCGTTCCTTCGACTTCGCCGCGCGTTCGAGGCAGGCGTTCAGCTCACGCATGAGGCGCGCGCGCGATCCGGCAAGCAGCGGTCGCAACACGCCCTCCCGCGCGGCATTGAGCGCGTCCTCCCCGAGAGCCTCCGCCTCCCCGAGGGGATGGAGGAAGCGCGTAAAATATCCTTTGGCCGTGCGCTGACAGGGCAGGGAC
>JAITPZ010000185.1 GCA_031289165.1 Synergistaceae bacterium | reverse complement strand
ATGGTGTAGGCGCTGCTCATGGCGACCTGGACGACCTGAGCCAGCACCGTCGGGGCCAGCGCCCCGCCGCTGAGGACGATGACGGCCAGAGCCGCGATGGAAAGCCGGCTCGATTTCGCCGCCATTTTCAACCCGTGATTTTGGTCCACATGGATCATTTCATGGGCCATCACCGCCGCGATTTCCGCGTCGGAGTGCAATTGGTCCAGCATCTTTGACGTAAAAAAAATAAATCCCCCGGGGAGACAAAAGGCGTTGGGGGCATCCATACGGATGATGCGGACCTCGTAAGGGATTTTGCGCTGCATATGGCCCTCCAGCCTGCCTGCGATCATGGAAAGATGAGCAATGCGGGCGGGGTCCGCGATCAGCTCCCAGCGTTCCTCGATCTGCCTGACCGTCTGGCGGCCTATTTTTCTTTCTTTGGTCAACTGGGGATCGTTGATGCTCTCGTCTTCGGACAGAACATCGACAGAAATGACGTTCCCCGCGTTTGCGGCGGAGGCGGAACAGGGGTATGAAATAAAAGTTACCGTTATAAGCAGGAGGGAAAAAACGAATAAAATCGAAGAAAATCGGATTGGTGAGAATTTTTCGGGAATCGAATTTTTTCCGATCAAAAATTTTTCAGTTGAGATCAAGGTTGCCTCCCCCCATTTTAGCGTAGCCGATAAAGGCCGAGCGTCCCTGCTTCATCTGCAGCATTTTATCACGAAGCTGCTGCACGTGCTTTTCCAGCTCATCCTGAACGTTTTTTTCGGCCTTCATCAGATCTTCCGCGGCGCTTCTCGTCTCCATCAGTTTTTTTTCAAATGCGGCGGCGTCCTCATCACTGAAGAAGGCCGCCAGTTTTTCCCAGAACCCGACCGTTCCCCGAAGTTCCCCCAACCCCATCGCAGGCAGGGCATCCACCCAGGTGTCCGAGAGCAGTTGCAGCTGAGAAACCACTTCCTGCTTTTCCTGCAGGATTTGAAGCAATTCCTCCATGTCCCCATTGAGAACGATGGCCTCGAGCTCCCGTCCCACCATCCTTCTCAGTGTCTGGTACATTCCCAGTTCCCGGGCCAGCAGGTTCGTGACCCTGGTCAGAACGTCATCCTGCAATGTTGAGCCCCCCGGCTTTGACTTTCTCGGCCACCACGGGAGACGTTGCCGCCGGGGCGGCCTGGAGTTCCTTCACGACTTTCAAATCCTCGTCCTCGGGGTGGGCCGCCTGATATTCCTTCAGCAGCTTCATGAGAGCCTCTTCCCAGGTCCCCTTCAGCTCTTCCAGCATCGATCGTACAAGGGTGACATTTTTGACCTCTTTTTTAATGTTGGCCTCCACGAGCTGCTGGTACATGTAGTCATAAAGACGCATCAGGGCGTGAGCCATCTCTCCGCCTTTTTCGGTGTTCAGAGTGATCATCAGCTCGCGAATGACGTCCTGAGCGCGCAGAATTTCCCGGTTGGCGAGATCGAGATCCTGATTTTTGGCGTCTTCCCCAAGCGTGGTTTCCGCGAGGCGACAGGAACGTATGCCGATATCATAGGTGATCAGAAGAAGCTGTTCCTTCGTCGCCGTCGATATTTGTGTCGCCTGATACGTGTACGGCGCCGTCTGAGATTTGTTTTCCATGTGCATCACTCCCCCTATTCCTTCCTATTTTCGGACACCGCGGAACAAAACTTTTGCGGTACGTTCCAAATTAAAGTTCCGGGGGACAGACCTCGATCCCACCTGTCGAAAATCTTTGCTTGTACCTTATACGATTTCCTTGAGGAGGACTCCGGGGGTCCGCTCCTCCACGCAGGCCCTGTCTTTGGGAAATTTTTCCGGGTGAGTGGCGCACTCCCGGTAACAGGCCATCGCCAGCCGCATGATTCGCTCGGGGAAGGCCCGCTCCTGCAGGCCCGCCAGAATTCCGGCCAGAAGGGCGTCTTCCGTGGCGTAAACGTACGACATCTCCGAAAGAGGCCCCTCGGCGATCCACGCGCCCGTCGGCGATGAAAAGGCGACCTTATCCTGGTCGAGGGACATCACGACCCACTGCGTCCCCCTGCCGTGCAAACTCCGGGCGCATTCCATAAAGGCGTCCACACTCATCTGAACGTGGCTGGAGCGCAACCAGGATCTCTGATAATTCAGCTTCACGACGGAAGGGGCTTCCTCCAGCGCGGCTTCCAGATCCTCTTCGGCCGGATGCAGCATGACGGGAATCGCGGCGTTCTTCGCCATTCGCACCATCTCTCCGTAGATGGAAGCGTCGATCCCCGGAGGCAGAGACCCCCCGATGCTGACCATATCGGTGCGCGTCAGAACGCGCTCATAGGTTCGCAGAAAGGTGTCCCTGTCCGGCGCAGAAACCTCGACTCCGCGCTCATGCAACCGCGTTTCGGAGTTTTTTGCGATGTCGATGATGCAGACGTTGATCCGTGTTTCTCCCCCGATATGGACGAAATTCGTAAAGATATCCTCTTTTTGCAACTCGTCCAGTATACAGGATCCGTCAAATCCGGCCAGAAATCCCGTGGCTATCGATGGCAGCCCGAGACGTTTCAGGACAATGGAGATATTGATTCCCGCTCCGCCCGGGCTGCGACGCGACACGTCCACACCCGCCCTGTACCGCTCGCCGGGCTGGAGATCTCTGACGATAAAGTCCATGTCCACAGCCGGGTTGAGAGTGACGGTAAGGATCATGTTTCTGACGCTTTACGCGAAAGCTTTGGAGATATCGGCTTCCGAGGCGACTCGGGTCACCTTAGCGACCGCGCCCTTTCGGAGCTCGACGACCGCCGGAAGCTGTGAGCTGATGTTC
>JAITPZ010000102.1 GCA_031289165.1 Synergistaceae bacterium | reverse complement strand
TCAGAAGCCGCGGAATCCGACGGGGGCGATACGATCGCCTTCTTTATGCCTCACCTCAACACCCCCTTCATGAAAGACCTGTCCGACGCCGTGAAGAAGTACGCCGCCGGGGCGAAGCTGAAGGTTCTCGAATATGTGGCCGACAACGACCCCGACAAACAGGTCGCTCAGATCGAGGAGGCCGTCGCCTTGGGAGTGAAGGCCATACTGCTCGACCCCTCGTCCCACGAGGGCATCACGGATGGGATCAAGGCCGCCAGGGCCGCCGGCATTCCGATGGTGACTCTGCATGAACCCGTTTCCATCCAGAACGAATGCGTTTCTTTCGTGGGCTCCGACTTCACCGACGGAGGCGTGAAGAAAATGAAGCAGGCCATGACCGATTTTCCCAAAGGCGGAAACGTCGCCGTGGTCTACGGTATGCTGGGACATTCCGCGCAGATCAACATCTCGTCCGGCTATACCATCGCGCTGAGGGGATATGAAAAGAAATACAGGGTCGTGCTCGAAGGCGAGGGGAAATGGAGCACGGAAGGAGCCTTGGAACTGGTGACTCCATGGCTCGCATCCGGCGAGAAGATCGATGCCATTGTCTGCAACAACGACGCCATGGCGATGGGAGCTCTTCAGGCTGTAACCGCGGCAGGTCAGGCCGGCAAAATAAAAATCTACGGTCTCGACGCTCAGGAAGACGTGCTGGCCGCCATTCAAAAGGGCACGATTCACGCCACCGTCTTTACCGATTTCGACACGGAGGCCAGGGTGAGCATAGACATCCTCCTCAAAGTCATGAAGGGCGAATTCGTCAACAGCCGCTATATGATCCCCATGACCCTGATAACGGGCAAAAACGTGAGTCGATTTATCAAAAAATAGATCGAAACGAGTGAATCCCATAATGGATTTTATCCCATTAAGTCATGAGCTCTGAGGCGGATCCGCACAATATGGGATTGCGCTTCTTCATCTTTTCAGCGGGTATTTACCATTCTCGAATCCGGCAAAAATGAGGCCGTCAATCAGGCGTGTTCGGAGTGGAAGGAGCGGGCTGGCCCGGGTCTTTCAGCTGTATCGCCACCGCGTGCAGCATGGTGGCGAAGCAGAAAATGCCGCTTACGACGTTCGAGACCGGTTCGGCCCAGAACACGCCATCCACGCCCAGCCCCCACAGCTTCGGCAGGAGGACGGTCAGGGGGGCGACGATGATGGCCTTGCGGAGCAGGGAAAAGAACATCGCGTGCCACGCCCTGCCCAGCGCGACGAAGATTTGCTGGCCCACGAAGTGCAGGGACATCATGATGAACCCGAAAAAGTAGATGCGCAGTGCGGGGATGCCTGCGCTGAGGAGCGCGGCGTCGTTCGTGAAGATGCGGATAAAGAGGCCGGGGAAAAAGAAAAGGGCCAGCCACGCCAGCGCGGTATATCCGATTCCCGTGATCGAGAGGAAACGGATCGCGCTCCTGATCCTGTGGAACGCGCCCGCTCCGTAGTTGAAGCTGATGACGGGGATGGCGCCGTTCGTCAGCCCGCTGACGGGCAGCGTAAATATCTCCCGCACCGAGTTGAGAACGGTCATGACCCCCACATACAGGTCGCCTCCGTAAATCTGAGCGGTCACGTTGCAAACCCCCTGAACCAGGGTGGTGGTCATGCCCATGAGGAAGGTGGACGACCCCAGCGCCAGGATCTTTTTCAGGCGCTTCCATTGGATGGACATGCTGGCGAATCGAAGTTTCAGAACGGCCTGGCCGCCGGTGAGGAACTTCAGAACCCAGAGGGCCGAGAGGAACTGAGAAAGGACCGTCGCGAGGGCCGCCCCGCGAATGCCCATATGAAAGGTGAAGATGAATACGGGATCGAGAACGATGTTGCTCACCGCGCCGAACAGCACTGTCATCATGCCCGTCCGTCCAAATCCCTGACAGTTGATGAAGGGGTTCATTCCGAGCGCGATCGTGACGAATACGTTTCCGCAGAGATAAATTGCGAGATAGTCGTTGGCGAACGGAAAAGTGTCGTCGCTCGCGCCCAGCATGTAAAGGATCGGCCTGTGAAACACCAGCCCCAGCGCGGTGAGAAGGGCACCCGTGATAAGCAACATGCTGAAGGCCGTGCCCATGATTCTCTCCGCTTCCCTGTCGTCCCCCTTCCCCCGCTGCATGGCGCAGAGGGGCGAGCCGCCGACGCCGAAAAGCTGTGGAAAGGCGGCAATAAACGAGATGGCCGGAAAACAAAGCCCCACGCCCGTCAGGGCCAGCATGCCGCTTCCCGGAATGCGTCCGATATAGATCCTGTCCACGATATGGTAAAGCAGGTTCAAAAGTTGCGCGACGATCATGGGAAGCGCCACGTCCAAAATGTTCCGCGAAACGCTTCCCGTCGAAAAATCGGTCTGATGAGGCCTCATGGCCTGATGTAAAGACACGCGCCTCATCCTCTCATGGCTTTAATGACGATATCCGGCGTGAAATTTTACTTATGGGGATTTTATCATGGTATCAGGAAAAAACAACCGCCCCCGCCCCTCATCCCGTTTCGAGGCGAAAATGGAATGGAACGCTGAGAATAGTTTTAAAGCATATTATCAACTCGTTAAATTCAGTAAATTGCATCCATTTTATGATATTTTGGCTTAATTTATTATATTGTAACTCATTTTAAGCGTTCTTTTTTCCAAATACTTGACATATATACTCATGTCAGTAAAATGTAACGATATTGGAACCCGGCCCTGCCGGGGGTGTGGTGATACTAAAGGAGGACGAGTGATGGATCTGCTGACATATCTCGATGAAAACAGGGCGTCTGTTTTGCAAACTCTTGCCGATCTTCATGACATGCCCGAGGCCAGCGAGAAGGAGTTCAAAACCTCCGCCTGTCTCGCTCGACGTCTGGAGGAATGCGGGTACGACGTCAGGTCGGGAGTTGGAGGTACGACGGGTGTGATCGGAATTTTGGACAGCGGACAGCCCGGCCCCTGCGTGGGAATCCGCGCCGACATGGACGCGCTTCTCTACGAGGTGGATGGGGAGATCGTGGCCTCCCACGCCTGCGGACACGACGCCAACTGCACCGAGGTCCTCTCGGCCGCGCAGGCTATCGCGGCCTGTGGCGGGGTGAAGAAGGGGCGGCTCCTGGTGATCTTTCAGCCCGCTGAAGAGGTCGCGAGCGGGGCGCTGGCCCTTTTGAAAAGCGGCGAACTGAACGGACTCGAGTATCTCGTTGGAACCCACCTGCGCCCGAAGCAGGAGCTTCCGATGGGGAAGATCCTTCCCTCTCTGCGCCATGCCGCGTCCGGTTTCATGTTCGGAGATATAACCGGCACGGGCGCGCACGGGGCGCGTCCGCATCTCGGGGCCAATGCGGCCGAGGCCGCCGCCGCCGCCGTCTTCGCGATCAACAGCGTTCACGTGGATCCGCTTGTCCCTCACTCCGCCAAGGTGACCATGATTCGCTGCGGAGGGAATTCTCTGAACGTGATCCCGGAAAAAGCCGAGATCGGGGTGGACATGCGGGCGCAGACCAACGCGATCATGGACGACCTCAAAACTCGCGTGGAGGCCGCGATAAAGGCCGGAGCCGCGATGTGCGGCGCGAGCGCCGTATGTCGCTGGAAGACCGGCTGCCCGGCCGCTCAGGACAGCGAGGAAATGGTCGAGATCGCTCAACGGGCCATCGTCGAAGCGCTGGGAGAAGAGGCGCTCGCCCCCTGCGCGACCACCTCCGGGGGGGAGGATTTCCACTATTACGCCCAGGGCATTCCGGGATTGAAAACCACCGTCATCGGCATAGGAGCCGACCTGACTCCCGGCCTTCACGTGAGGGGCATGACGTTCAATACCGAGGCGGTGATCTCCGCGGCAAAGGTTCTGGCCCTGATGGTCAAAAGCCTGCTCGGGTAGCGCCGGGGTTGGATGTTATATAAAATCAATGTCCGCAATCCAAGTTGTGGACATCAAAATAAAATTTTCACAATCGAAATTATCGGGAGGAGTGGTTTGAAATGGTGGACGAGAAGGCGGCTGCGCCTAAGCGCGTAAGGACGTTTCCGCACGTTTTTTCTTTCCTGTTTTTGACGGTGCTGGTGATTCTGGCCCTGACTTGGGTTGTCCCGGCGGGACAGTTCGAGCGCACGGTGAGGGTGGTTGCCGGCACGAAGCAGAACACGGTCGTTCCCGGAACCTACCACGAAGTCGAGCCCGCGCCTCAGGCGCCCTGGAAGATCTTCACCGCTCTCGACACGGGTTTCAGCCAGTCGGGCGGAATGATCTTTATGGTCTTTTTCTGCGGAGCGGCGGTTTATATCATCGAAAAAACGGGGACGGTTCGGGTATCCTTTCAGAGGCTTCTGAAAAAAGTCGCGGGGAGGGAGTACGCGGCCATCTTCGCCGTGATGCTCTTCATGTCCATTGGGGGCGCGGTAGGGGCGTTCGCCAACACGTCGCTGGCCCTTCTGCCGCTGGGGTTCCTGCTCTCCAAAGCGATGGGCTTCGACAACGTCGTGGGGTTCGGCATGGTTTACCTGGGTTCCTACGCGGGCTTCAACGTCGGCTGGGCCAACGTATTTACCGTCGGCATCGCGCAGGATATCGCGGAGCTTGAAAAATTTTCCGGCCTTTACGTTCGCCTCCTCTTCCATATCGTCAATCTGGCGATCTCGTACTGGTGGGTCTCGCTCTACGCCAAACGCATCAAAAAGAACCCCAACGCAAGCCTGCTCTACGATGAAGGCATGGAGCTTTCGGAGGTCTACGGGGGGGAGAGTTTCACCGATTTCGAGCCGTTTACGTGGAGGCATATGTCCTGTATCGTCATCACCCTTCTCGGTTTCGGGGCCATCATCGTGGGATCCATTCTGTGGAACTGGGGCATTTCCCATTATTCCGCCACCTTCCTCGCGATGGCCATTCTGGCAGGGCTCTTTGGAGGACTGGGCGTCAACGGGACGTGCAGAGAGTTCATCAGGGGAAGCGCGACAATGGTCGCCGGCGCTTTCGTCATCGGCATCTCGCGCGCCATTTCCGTCGTCATGACGGACGGCAAAATCATCGACTCCATCGTCTACTATCTGTCGCAGCCGATCTCCTATTACGGCCCGATCGTCGGCGCCAACATGATGTTT
>JAITPZ010000254.1 GCA_031289165.1 Synergistaceae bacterium | reverse complement strand
GGCATGGCCCCGCCGCCCGTGCGACAGGAACTGTTTGAGGGAAGTTGGGAGCTCCACACGAAGAGAGAGGATACCCCCAGGTTCTGAAAAGACTGATCCCATGCCCTGACACGCCCTGCGGGAACGCCCCGCTGGCCTGTCACGTCCAGCACCGTGCGTGCGGCCAGGCCGAAAAGGTCCGGACCGGCCGTGATCGCGCTCCAGTCAGTAGCGCCCTTCATTCCCGGCATGTCGATGTTCGCGTAAGCGACGCAGTTGTGTTCCAACTCATCGAACCGGTCGCGGGCGTAAAGGGAGGATCCGGTGTACCTGCCGAATTCGTGTCCTGACCACCAGCAGACTCTGACGCCCCATCGCCGATGCTCCATGCGGGACAGAGCGACGGCCAGCGACAGCGCCAGAGCCGAGCCGGTGGCGTTGTCCGTCGCCCCCAGGCATTTGCTGTCCAGGTGAGCGCCCACCAGAACGAAACGCGGATCACCCGTAGTGGAGGGGATCGCAGCCTCCACCCGATGCACCGGCACGACCTCCTCCTCGCTTTCGGACGACAGGGCCAGGGCGAGCTTTCCCCGCTCCGCCGCCCCGATGAGCCTGTCGCCGTCGCGTTTGTTTACGGCCACAACCGGGATATCGGGCGCCCATGAGGCCTCCTCGGGGCTCGGCGTCCCCCACCACATGACGGTTCCGCTGTGATGGATCTCCTCCTCGTCCCCCCGCGGCCAACAAATGACGAACCCCACGGCCCCGCGGGAGGTCGCGTCGAGAATGACGGGAGGCGAAAAGAAACGGGACAGAACGACGCGTCCCGCGAGATCGCCCCCCTGTGACGGGCGCACGGGTCTCACGGAGGAAAGGTAGTCCAGAACGCCGGAGGGGGCGCGATCCTTCGACAGGACCGAAGCAACCCCAACGACCTCCGTTGTCCCGGGCGAAAAGTTCCACGCCTTCGCCGGGATGTCGCGCGCCTCGAAAAATCCATCAGAAACGGACACTGTGGACGCCGACCGAACGCGAACGGTCGCGGCCCTGCCGAACCCCAGAATACCCTCGTCGGCGCTGACGCCGCAGGAAACGCCGGCCTCCGTCAGATGCTCCAGAAGGTACTGTCGCGCCGCCCCCTCCCCGTCTCCATCGCTGCGCCTGTTGAGAGACGCCAGCACGTCGAAGTGAGACAGCAGGGACTTGAACTCCAGCAGGGACAACAACTCCCTTTCTCGTACCGTCAGCATATTCAGGACTCCCTGCGGTTCACATATTTAGCGTTTTTGCTGAATATGACATTTTATGTGCATAAAACATAATTTCAGCTCATTTTGTCATTGGAAAATTGTCACAGGCAGTAAATATACCCTTCCTCCTGGTCATGATACTGTGTATCCATAATTAAGTAAAGTCCGCAGAAAGGGAAGGAATAAGGATGGGGTAAAAACGACGCCCCCTCTCTCAGGGAAGAAGGGGCGTTGAAGCGCCGACTGGCGCGAGCATTACTTCAGCTTTCCCACAGCGGCCGCGTAGGCAGGGAAGAGCTCCACTCCGTCCGCTCCCAGGAGGCGCGACAGGACAATGTCGTCGAACGCGCCGATGCCGCAGACCCCGCAGTGGATGTTCGACGCGGCGAGATAGAGGTTCTGCCCCACGTGTCCCGCGTCCTGGAAGATCCCCCGCCAGGCGCGGGCCCTGTAGCGCCACTCGGCGCGGTAGGCGTCGGCCATCCAGATGAAGGTCGCGGCGGCCTGTTCGATGAAAATCTGTTTTTTGCACGCCTCCATTATGTCCTTCGAGAAATCGCGGGAGACGTCGACCTCCTGCAGAGCGTGGTCGATGGCGAGAAAGCGGTAAATTCCCGGGGGCAGGCCCCTCACCGCGCGTAGAACGAGGTACGTCTCGAACGGGTGCCGCCCGCCGGCCGAGGGAACGGTGCGATACGTTCGCTGCGAGCCCACGGCGAATCCGATTTTTCGCACACCCTGCGTCGCCCAGAGCAGCCAGGACAGCTCATCCATCGTCAGAGACACGTCCGCCCAGGCCCGAATCGAAAGACGCTCCTCCAGTGCCTTCCGCAGGTCCATCGGCGGAACATTCAAAACGTCCGCCCTCGTCAGGGGGATGATTTTTTTACCCGGTTCGGCGGGCCGCTCCAGCGGCGGCTGCGGCAGATTTTGCTCCTGATCGGAGGCCTCCGGCATATTCTCGTAACGGGTCGCGACCATAAACGCGCGTCCCACGTTGTCCCTGTCCATAACAATCCCTCCTTCTTCCGTCTTTACCATCGAGTCGGGACGCAGACCAGGCGAATAACGGCGCCGCGATGCTGCCGGCGCACAACAGGACATAATTCACCTGCGGGAGACTATCGCCGTCCCGGTTGCACCTTCAATCCGCTTCCCGACAATATGTATGGCGCGATCTCTGATATCCCTGTAATTGTTTCGCCATTATAGGTATATTTTCTTAAAAAGTCACTATGCAGCATAAAAATTCCCATTCCATGAGGATCTATCGATTTCGCACATTTTTCCTTTTCCACCGTCTCCGCGCTCCTCACGCAGCTCGTCGATTTTCAGGACGAAACGACCTTGAATTTCGAAAACAAATAACTGCGAGAAAAATTTTATATTGGTAACACGTTTTTAAAAAAATGTGCTATTATATTCGACGTAATAAATCCATTTTAAGGAGCGTGTTTTTATGCGTCGGTTTGTGGCATTGTTTGCTGTTGTGGCGTTGATGGGGTCTGCGGGCGTCGCCCTCGCGCACGAGCTGATCGTGAAGCCCTCGAATACGGAGGCGGCCAAAGGGGAGGTTCTGCCCGTCGAGTTGCAGTCCACCCATCAGTTCATCGTGAAGGAAGAGGTCGAAAATGTTTCACGGATAAAGGCGGGGGTGTTCCGCAACGGGAAGCTGG
>JAITPZ010000152.1 GCA_031289165.1 Synergistaceae bacterium | reverse complement strand
ATACTTTCACGCGTTTTAATTCATTCTGGCTCAACTCAACTCGCTCCTGTCCCATTGGGACATTTTCACAGATGAGTTATGGGAGGACATTATCACAGATGGATGACAGGTCCGTTCAGGGCAAACGCACCAAGGCGTAAAAGATTGATATGACTAAATTTATCTTCTATGTAAAAATACCTAGGCAAAATACGCAAAGCTAGTTTTTGCAAGAGACTACTAATATGCTTATGCGTTTGCCCTGCAGGTCCGTTCCCCGGTCTTGACAATGACCTCATTTCTGATAAAATTGCGCCTGTTGCGTTGTTTGGGGAATGGTGCAATGGCAGCACGCCTGACTCTGGATCAGGTAATCGGGGTTCGAGTCCCTGTTCCCCAGCCAGTTTTTGGTGTCGCAGACCGAAGTGTCGTGGTTTTTTCAGAAGCAAATCCTTAAGATAATGAAAAAGTGGATTTGCCGAGGAGAGGAAGTTGCTTTAAAAGTGGTCCCATCGACTAGTGGTCCAGGTCGTAGCCCTCTCAAGGCTAAAACGCGGGTTCGAACCCCGCTGGGACCGCCAATTACAATAATCAGACATGACATTGGCGAGTTAAACCCCTGAAATTTCAGGGGTTTTTGCTTTTCCGGATACTTACAGAATAGTGGTTTAACTTAAGTTTACTATAGAAGCTAACGGATTTATAAAAAAGCATGGGGGCGTACGGACTCGTCAGGGACGTTTTTCGCCTTTTTTCTCATGCAGTATCCGCATCCGTGACACCCCATCGGGCACATGGGCCCCTCGCCCTTTTTACGCGTACAGCAGGTGATGATTACAAAAACGATGACGCAGACGATGACAAGACCCCACGGCATTTTTTCATCTCCCCCCTGAAACGAAATCACCCATACTATAGCACCCTTCCGGACGCCCCCGAAATATCCGTTTCTCCCATCTGCACAACTTCTACAAATTATTTTGATAATATTCGCGGCACGGAAGAGAAAGATCCTTTTATCGCGGGATATCGGCAAATTTTAGATTTCAGGTTATTTTAGTTGAGAAAGGGACGACGGAGATGTCAAATTTGACGACGAAAATGCTTCGGATCGACGGCATGACCTGTACGAGCTGCGAGGGCAGGATCGAGCGGAAACTGAAGAATACGGAGGGGGTCGTGGACGTCCGGGCGAGCTTCGCCGACGGCAGCGCCCGGGTGACGTGCGACATGGACGTGATCGGGTTCGACGCCGTCGCGGAGATTATCGGCGAGTTGGACTACCGCGTCGTTGGGGAGAAGGGCGAGGGGCGCCCCAAAGTCGACGTTTTGAAGGTGATCTGGGTTGCCGTGGCCCTCTGGGAGCTTTACGCGATACTCGACCGGTTCGGGCTGCTCGACGTCTTTTACGCGTTTCCGGAGGCGAAGGCGGGGATGGGGTGGGGCATGTTGTTCACGATCGGCTTCCTCACCTCGATGCACTGCATCGCGATGTGCGGCGGCATCAACCTCTCTCAGTCGCTGTCCCAAAATCCCTCGTCCCTGCCCCGCGCGATGGCGGAACACGTTTATGGCGGCAGGTTCGTGGCGCTTCGGGCCGGTTTTTTGTACAACCTGGGCAGGGTCGTCTCCTACACGCTCATCGGGGGGCTGGTTGGGACGCTGGGGTCGGTCGTGAGCGTCTCCGGAAGCGCCAGAGGGTGGGTGCAGCTCGTCGCGGGGGCCTTCATGGTCGTCATGGGGCTCAACATGCTGAACGTTTTTCCATGGCTTCGACGGCTGAACCCCCGTATGCCGAAGGTCTTTGCGGATAAAATTCACTCGGGCGGGAACCGCGCTCCCCTTTACGTCGGGCTGCTCAACGGCCTGATGCCCTGCGGCCCGCTGCAGGCCATGCAGCTCTACGCGCTTTCGACGGGCAGCTTCGTCAGGGGGGCGTTTTCCATGCTCCTCTTCAGCCTGGGAACGGTGCCTCTCATGTTCGGCCTGAGCGCGCTCTCCGGCCTTCTGAGCAAAAAATTCGCGCGCGGCATGATGACCGTCGGCGCCACGATGGTCGTCATTCTGGGGATCGCGATGTTCGGCAACGGGATGAACCTCTCGGGAATCTCCGCTCCCATACCGGTCTTTGCGCAGAACAGGTCCGACCAGGGTATTTTCGCCCGGATCGACGGGAATGTGCAGACCGTCAGGACCGAGTTGGCCTCGGGCCGGTACGCGCCCATTTCCGTGCAGGTCGGCGTGCCGGTGCGGTGGACCATCCACGCGGAACCGGGGACGCTCAATGGCTGCAACAACCGAATCGTCATCCCCGAGTACGGACGTATGCAAAAAAAGCTCGAGATCGGCGACAACGTCGTCGAGTTCACGCCCACTCGAAGCGGGACGTTCGTCTACAGCTGCTGGATGGGGATGATCCGAGGCAGGATCACCGTCCTCGACCCCGTTGACAACGGGGGCGCGAAGGAACTGGACGACGAGGCCCTGATGGCCCAGCTCCCGGCCGAAATTTTTTCCGACGCCGCCTCGGAGACCTTCGATATTTTCGAGGTGACTGAAAGCACAAATACGGGCGACGACGCGAGCGCGACAAAAGCTCCCTCCTGCTGCGTTCCCGCCGCCTCCCGCTCCGCAGGGCCGAGACGTGTTTTCAACGGCGCGACGCCCGGACCCTGGCGGGTTCAGCCGCAGCGGCGCAACTCCTGTCACTAATACAGGCTCTTAAATTCGGATAAAAGCGAGGTGTGAAAATGGAGTTTTTGATGGCTCACTGGCACTGTATATTGCCGCTCGTCGGAATAGTCGCCTGGATGCTCTGTACGGCGCGCGACGCATAATTTTCGCTCAGGGGGGCGGAGCCCCCTGTATTTAAATTCATGAAGGGAGAGGTTTGTTATGTCATGGGGAAAGGCATTTTGCAGGAAGGCGTGTAAAGGGCTCGGGACGGCGGCTGCGCTGGCGATTTTCGCCGCGGGGAGCGCGGGCGCGGTGGAACCCGAGAGCGGGGACCTGTTCATCCCCGCGGAGGAGATCTCGGAGACGGCGCGCTTCTATTCCGCGACTGTGGATGGCACGACGATGGAGGTCATCGCGGTCAAGGCCCCGGACGGCACGATTCGAACCGCGTTCAATACCTGCCAGGTCTGCTACGGCTCCGGCAGAGGCTGGTACAAACAGGAAGGCAGCGTTCTGGTGTGTCAGAACTGCGGTAACCGCTTCAGGATGAGCGACATCGAGGTCACCCGCGGCGGCTGCAACCCGGTGCCCATCACCGGGAAATACAAAGTGGTGGATGAAAAGGGCATCACCATCCCCGCGGATTTCCTGCTTCGGGCAAAGGGCATCTTCGAGAACTGGAAAAGAAACTGAGCGATTCATACGACTCGCTTCGCTTGTGGGTTCTCCGCTTATGGAAGAGATAAAAATTGGGGCGCCGCCCCAAACCTCGCGGAGGGTCGTGGACCCCCCGACCCCATTGTCAGGATTTTATCCTAATCCGAAAGGAAGTTTGGAATGACGAAACAAACCGTAGCGATCGGCGGCATGACCTGTGCCGCCTGCGCGAAACGAATCGAAAGGGCGGTTGGCAAACTCCAGGGTATCGCCAGCGCCACCGTCAACTTCGCCACGGAAAAGCTGTCGGTCGAGTTCGACGAACAGCGGCTCGTGATGGAGGACATCGAAAAAAAGATCGTCGATACCGGGTACAACGTGTTGAAGGAAATCACGAAGAACAACGCGACGATTCCTATCGGCGGCATGACCTGCGCCGCCTGCGTGAGGCGCGTCGAAAAGGCGATCGGAAAAGTCGAGGGCGTCCTGTCCGTGTCGGTCAATATCGCCACGGAAAAGGCCACGGTCTCCTGGGATCCACGGCGAGCAAAGCTCTCCGCGATACGGGCCGCCATCGAGGGCGCAGGCTATCAGGCCCTCCAGACGGAAAACAGCGGCGCCGTGGACGAGGATAAACTGCGGAAAGAACGAGAGATCCGCACGCTGTGGAGAAAGTTCATCGTCTCGGCCGTGTTCGGAGCGCCGCTCCTCTACCTCGCGATGGTCTCCATGATCTGGTGGCTCTGGTGGCTCCCCTTCCCGAGACTGCTCAGGCCGATGCAGTATCCCCTGAATTACATCATCGCGCAGATCGTCCTTACTGTCCCCATTCTGATCGCGGGCCGCAGTTTTTACAAAGTAGGCTTCAGGTCCCTCTTCCAGGGAAGCCCCAACATGGACTCCCTCATTGCCATTGGGACGTCGGCGGCGGTAATTTACAGCCTCTGGTCCAGCTACGAGACCGTTTTCCTGAGCAACTTCGGG
>JAITPZ010000093.1 GCA_031289165.1 Synergistaceae bacterium | reverse complement strand
ATCAGCGTCTTTTTCCCGATGTACGTCACCGCGGCGACAACTCCCACGTCAGAACCGGTACGCATGTAAGCCCTCCTCAAATCCGATCCGCTCCAGAGTATATAGTAGCACAAAAAAATAAATCGGTAGCACATTATGCGATTATGATTTCCTTATTGTGCACATAAATTTTATCAATTTCGTGCCACGTTTTTTTAAAAACGTGCTATCATTTTATCGAGCGGCATCACAGATCTGTCGCTCGATAAATCGGCAAGTGTGAGGGGACGCCCGGCAGACGTGTTCTCACACCAAATTAACGGCAAAAGGCGGTCCCTCCTCAAGAAGCCGCCTTTTGTTATATTTTTTAAAATTTTTGGTGTACTGCGGTTTTATATCTTATTGCTACTGTCGCTTCGAAGAAAAGTTCGACGGTCATACAGAGGAATTTGCGGCGTGAGAGGAGGATTTATACAATGGAGAAGAAGTTTGCGGACCGGGATTTGGCGTGTTTGACGCAGCTCGACGAATTTTTGACGAGCCTGGAGGGAGAAAAGGGCGCGCTGATCCCCGTTTTACAAAAGGCGCAGGATCTGTTCGGCTACCTGCCCATGGAGGTTCTGGTCTATATCAGCAGGAAGATCGGTGTTCCAATCAGTCGGGTTTATGGCGTCGTTACGTTCTACTCTCAATTTCATCTCGTACCAAGGGGACGCAACGTTATTCGCTCCTGTCAGGGAACGGCATGTCATGTTCGCGGCGCGAGTGCGGTTATGCGGGAAGTTCGGAAATGTTTGGAGCTCGAAGGGGGCGCGGCGACGACGGACAACCTCAGATTCACTCTGGAGAGCGTCGCGTGTATCGGTTGCTGTGGACTGGCGCCGGTCATGACGGTAAACGGCGACACCTATGGCCGCCTTGTTCCCGAAAAAGTCGGCGACATTCTGGAGCAATACCGGTAACCTGAAATCGAGAAAGCGAGGTTACTCCAATGAATATCAAAAATCTGGCGGATTTGCGCAGAATAAAGGAACAGGTGAAGAGCGAAACGAGTTCTCGCCGCGAAAACGAGACGCAGATCATCGTCGGCATGGGGACATGTGGTATCGCCGCCGGTGCGCGCGCTGTAATGATGGCTGTTCTGGACGAGGTCACCAAACGGTCCCTGCGGAATGTTTCCGTGATGCAGACGGGTTGCATTGGGATGTGTCAGAAAGAACCTCTGGTCGATGTCGTTCGCCCCGGGGAACCCCGCATCACGTATGGAAATGTGAAGCCCGAGGATATTCCCCGCATCGTTTCGGATCACCTCGTCAACGGGCGCGTTGTGTCCGATTTGGTCGTCGCCAGGCTTTAGGAAACACGTGAAACAGGAGGAATCAAAAAATGGAGAAGCTCGCGAGAGCTCATGTTCTGGTCTGCGGCGGAACGGGATGTTCATCGTCAGGATCGAAGATAATTATCCCCGCGCTTCGCGAAAAATTACAGGCCAAAGGAATGGAGGACGAAGTCAGGGTTGTCGAGACCGGATGCCATGGCCTTTGCGAGATGGGACCGCTCGTGATCGTCTATCCGGAGGGCGTATTCTACGTTCGCGTAAAACCGGAGGACGTCGACGAGATCGTCGAGACTCATCTCGTCAAGGGGCGAACCATCACCCGCCTGCTCTACAGAGAAGCGACAACGCTGGAAACCGTTCCAGGCTACGATAAGATCGCCTTCTATAAAAAACAGAAACGTTACGCTCTGGCGAACTGCGGACATATCAACCCCGAATCCCTTGAGGAGTACATCGGTGCCGATGGTTACGAGGGGCTCGCGAAGGCCCTCGACATGACCCCGGAGGCCGTCATTGAAGAGATCAAAGCCTCGGGACTTCGCGGTCGCGGCGGCGGTGGATTTCCGACCGGCCTGAAGTGGCAGTTCACGCGCGCCGCATCCGGAGATAAGAAATACGTCATTTGTAACGCGGATGAGGGCGATCCTGGGGCTTTTATGGATCGATCCGTTCTGGAGGGGGATCCTCACCGCATTATAGAGGGGATGGCCGTCTGCGGCTACGCAATCGGCTCAGATGAGGGTTATATCTACTGTCGCGCCGAGTATCCGCTTGCCATCAAACGCCTTCGCAACGCAATCGCGCAGGCTCGGGAGGCCGGCCTTCTGGGGGAAGGAATCCTGAGCGGCAAATTCAACTTCGACCTGCATATCAAAGAAGGGGCAGGAGCATTCGTTTGTGGGGAAGAGACCGCTCTCATGGCGTCCATCGAAGGCCGACGCGGCATGCCGCGCCCGAGGCCTCCCTTTCCCGCGAATTCCGGCTTATGGGGAAAGCCGACGAACATCAACAACGTCGAGACGTTTGCCAATGTTCCGTCCATTATGCGTGACGGCGCGGGCTATTTTGCCTCTCAGGGCACGGAGACCAGCAAAGGAACCAAGGTATTCGCGCTTACCGGTAAAATCAACAACACCGGCCTTGCGGAGGTCCCAATGGGGATCACGATGCGTGAGATCATCTACGAGATTGGCGGCGGCATCTCGGACGGCAGAAACTTCAAGGCCGTTCAGATCGGCGGGCCATCCGGCGGGTGTCTTCCGGAAAGCCTTCTCGACCTCCCGATAGACTACGAATCACTGACCAGGGCAGGAGCGATGATGGGGTCAGGGGGACTGGTGGTCATGGACGAAACGACCTGCATGGTCGACGTCGCCCGCTATTTCCTCAACTTCACGCAGGATGAATCCTGCGGCAAATGCACTCCCTGCCGCGAGGGGACAAAGCGCATGCTCGAAATTCTGAACCGCATCTGCGAGGGCATGGGAAAAGAGGAGGATATCCCCCTTCTCGAGAACCTGGCAAAATCCATCAAAGGCGCGTCACTCTGCGCGCTCGGGCAAACCGCGCCCAACCCGGTCCTCTCGACCCTCAGCTTCTTCCGCGACGAATACGAGGCGCATATCAGAGAACACCGTTGCCCCGCCGGCGCCTGCGCCGCTCTGATCGGCTACACCATCACCGACAAATGCCGCGGCTGCGGGCTTTGCAAAAAAGCCTGCCCGGCTGGAGCCATCTCCGGAGAAACCAAAAACGTCCACGTTATAGACAAAAAAACCTGCGTCCGGTGTGGTGAATGTCAGGCAAAGTGTCCCTTTAATGCAATCGACAAAAGTTGACCCGGCAAAGGAGGAGAGGACGAGATGTCCGATATTACGGTCCCTGCTGTAAATTTGACGATCGATGGGCAGAAGGTCAGCGTGCCCGGAAATTTCACAATACTGGAAGCTGCCCGCGAAATTGGGGTGCATATCCCTCATCTTTGTTACCATCCGGACCTGTCGCGCGAAGGCAACTGCCGGGTCTGCGTCGTGGAGCTCAAAGGGGCCAGGTCCCTGGTCGCGTCCTGCGTGTACCTCGTTGCCGACGGCATGGAAGTACACACCAACACCCCATGGGTTCGGGAGACCCGTAAAACCGTCATTGAACTGATGCTCGCCAATCACCCAGAGGACTGCCTCTTTTGCGTGAAAAATCAGCGATGCGAACTGCAGGCCCTCGCGGCCGAGGTCGGAGTTCGCCAGATTCGCTTCCGTGGAGAAAAGCGAAAGGCCGAAAAGGATACCGATAATCCGGCAATCGTCCGGGATCCGGAGAAGTGCATTCTTTGCACTCGTTGCGTCAGGGTTTGTTCAGAGCGGCAGGGCCTCGACGTCTATACTTCGACCAATCGGGGGTTTGACAGCATCGTCGGACCAGCTTTCGGTCTGGGACTCGATAAAGTGGCCTGTTCTTTTTGCGGCCAGTGTACATCCGTCTGTCCTACGGCGGCTTTGACCGAAAAAGACGACACGCATGAAGTATGGGACGCTCTGGCGGACCCCGAAAAGTACGTAGTCGTTCAGACCGCTCCTTCCGTCCGAGTCGCTCTGGGCGAGGAATTTGGAATGAAGTCCGGCGGGATCGTCACCGGCAGGATGGTCGCCGCCCTGCGCAGAATGGGTTTCGATAAGGTGTTCGACACGGACTTTGCCGCCGACATGACGATTATGGAGGAGGGGCACGAGCTTCTGCACCGCATCAGGACGGGCGGAGTGCTGCCGATGATGACCTCGTGTTCCCCGGGGTGGGTCAACTTCGTAGAAACGCTGTACCCCGAGATTCTGCCGCATCTTTCGAGCGCGAAATCGCCTCAGCAGATGTTCGGAGTAACGGTTAAGACTTATTTCGCGGAACGGGAGAAAATCGACCCCGCGAAGATCGTCTCCGTGTCGATTATGCCCTGTACGGCCAAAAAATGGGAGGCCCGGCGTCCGCAGTTCGACGACAGCGGTTACCGCGACGTCGACATCGTCATCACGACCCGCGAACTCGCGCGCATGATCAAACAGGCAAGCATCGATTTTGCGGCTTTGCCCGAGGAAGATTACGACGCTCCAATGGGAATTTCCACCGGAGGCGGACAGATATTCGGTGCGACCGGAGGCGTCATGGAGGCGGCTCTTCGTACCGCATACGAGGTGCACACCGGCAGAAAACTGGACAATGTCGATTTTTGTGAAGTCCGCGGCCTTCAGGGAATAAAGGAGAGTCAGGTCGATTTCGGCAATGGGCTGATTCTCAGGGTTGCGGTGGCGCACACGCTGCGCAACGCACGAAAACTGGTCGAAAAGATCAGGGCGGGAGACGCGGACTATCATTTTATAGAGATTATGGCCTGCCCGGGCGGATGTATCGCCGGCGGCGGTCAGCCGTATCCGATCGACAACGACGTTCGCGCCGCCCGTATGAAATCAATGTACGACATCGATGTTCAGAAGACGTACCGTAAATCCCACGAGAACCCGGCTATTATCGAACTGTACGATACATGGATGGGCAAGCCGCTTGGCGAGCGGGCTCACCACCTGCTGCACACCCGTTTTGCGCCGCAGGAACGACTGAAATAACGGGAAACGGCAGGCGGGAAATTAAAATTATGGAAGTTAAAATATGGAACAGGCCCCTAAAAGCATCAGATATTCGATAACGCTGGTTGGACGGACCAACGCGGGAAAGTCATCGCTGATCAACGCTCTGTGCGAACAGGACGTCTCCATCGTCTCCGAACTTCCGGGCACGACCACAGACCCCATCGGCAAGGCCTGCGAGCTGATCGGTTTCGGCCCGGTGATGTTTTACGACACCGCCGGGCTCGACGACGCCTCCACTCTGGGGGAAAAACGCAGATCCGCGGCCCTCTGTCGCCTGAACGTCAGCGATTTCGCGCTGATCGTGATCGGGGACGGCCAAATAACCGGGATGGAAAAGGACATTATCGAAAAATTGGATATTCCCTTCCTCGTGGTTTACAACAAAGCCGATCTCTTTCCGCGTGAAGGCGCTGTTTCCGCGCTCACAGGTCTG
>JAITPZ010000087.1 GCA_031289165.1 Synergistaceae bacterium | reverse complement strand
GTTTCACCTCCGGAAACAGACGTATAGGTAATATCGTACTCCACACCTGCAGGGGGCCTTTTGGCTCCCAGCCAGTCCACAGAGCCGTCAGTATTCACCGCGAAATCGGTGCCCTTGGTGTAGGTGACAGTCCCTCCGTGAGACTTAATCGTAATACTTCCATCTGATTTGGGGGTAAAGGGCAAAACTCCCGCGTCCGTGTCGCCCGTACCGCGTGTCGCCGTCATGGTATAGGTATCTCCGGAGACTGCTGTGTAGGTGTCCTGATAAACGGCTCTCGCCGGAGGAACCAGGGGATCGGTCTGCCGCCAGCGGACTTTGTTGCCGCCGACGATATCGAAGTCTTTTCCCAAGGTATAGGTAGTGCCGTTCTGTGTGATGACCACACTCGCTCCGCTCAGGTCCAGATTGGAGTCCAGCGCGTCGATGGGTCCCGAATGAGTGACCGTTATCTCCTGCGTCGTCGTTCCGAGGCCGGTATTGTCGCTTTTCAGGATGAGGCGGCTGTCCACGACGGACGCTGTCACCCCGATGGGGGGACTCTGAGTTTTGAGCTGCGTGTTGATTCGGTCCGCGATATTCTGCAGGGAATCCGAGGAGTTGACATCAATGCGAATCTTTTTTGACCCGGCGTTGATGTAAAAGTAAGAACTGGTGACGCCTGTGCCCCAGAGGCTTCCCACCGTCGTTGACGTAAATTGATTGGAACGGTTGACCTGACTTTTGGCTATCCAGTCCACATACACGTCGTACACGTTGATCTCGGCGTCCGAGTTGACGACCGCGGTCAGGACGCTCTTATACGAGGCGTTGCTGTCTATTCGCTCGAACTCGACCATCTTCGCCCTGAAGTTGGAGGCCAGCTTCAGGGGCGACAGGGCGCTCTGCAACGCCTGCAGGGAGACCTGAAACTCCTCCCAGTAGCTTCTCTTTCGCTCGAGATTGTCGCGTTTTTCCGCCACGATATAGGCGGGTTTTCTCGCCTTCTCCAGCATTTGTTCCACCATGCTGTTCCAGTCGATACCCGAAGCAATACCCGAAATAGCCATATCCGCCATTATCCTACGCCTCCAGTCAAAACAAAATCTGCTGCGAATTGAAATTTACAACTTTCGCAATTATATATCGGATAATTTCAGGCCGAACATAAGCCTTATGGCCCTCATTTTCGTACGCGCCTTCGGCACACCGAAAAATGAAACGAAGCACATCGAGCGGCACAGGTTCGATCTCTTCCATATTATACTTCTTACAGCCTCCGCTCCGTCCGTCGTTTTCGTTTGCCGCTTCCGCGCCACGGCTTCTTCGGCGCGGCTTGTGTGTTACAATGGAGCACATCTCGAAAAAGAGCGACGTTCGTTATCGCCGCTCGCAGGGGGGCTCCCTTAGTTATGAAAGTATACGCAGACGGTCAGGAACGTCCCGATTTTTCCAACGCCGCAGACGCCGCGTGCATACTTGCCGGCGTCAGGGCGGAGTTCTCGGGAAGCGGACGGGTCATCACGGAGATTCGCGTCGATGGCGTCACGATGGACGAGGAGGCTTTTTTGAACGTTATCGGGAACCCGCAGGTGCATTTCACCTCTCAGTCCGTTCGGACTCTCGTGCGCGATTCCCTCGGCGAGGCGTTGGAGTACGCTCCCCGGTTGGCGCGGGGGCTCGAGGAAATCGCCTCGTTTTTCGAGGGAAACGAGATCGCCCGCGGGCAGGCTCGGCTTGCCGACGCGGCGGAGGGGTTGGACTGGCTGCTGACCGTCTTTCAGAACTGCAGCGCGCTTCTCGCCATCGATCGGGAGGCGGAGGGGACGGGGCTGAACGAAATGAAGGAGGCGCTCACCGCCAGCGTCAATCTTCTCGGGGTTCTTCACGAGGAGGACAAGTATCTTCAGATGGCGCTCTGCATCCGTCAGAGACTGACTCCGGAGATCGACAAACTCTCCCTCCATATCCGTCGACTTCATGACCTCACCAACTCCACCCAGTAGCCGCATCTCCATGTACATCCGCATATCCCGGCATATATATATGGAAGAGAACTGCTGCTTTCCGCTTATGCAATTTACGAGAGAAGGAGGGGGGATTTCTTGTCCCTTCGCAAAGGTCTAGTCATATTCATTCTCCTCGCGTTCGGAACGAACGCGGTTATTGTTTCACGCAGCGTGGATCACGAAACGATCCGCTCTCTTCTCCATGCGGACAAGCGTTTTCTGTTGGTGGCCCTCAGTCTTATCTTCATCGCGTGGGCCTGCGATGCGGGGCGCTTTTGCGCGCTCGCGCACGCCGCTCAGGAGCGCGTCCCCTTCAGACTGGGGATCATCCTGACGTGGCTGCACTACTTCGGCTGCGCGGTCACCCCCATGCAGAGCGGAGGCGGCCCCTTTCAGGTCTACGTCCTGTACAGGAAAAAAATTCCCGTCGGCAAGGGCATCGCGATCACTCTGATCCGCACGATGCTGACCGTTCTGATCCTGACCCTGATCGTCCCCGTCGCCATTCTGATCGACCCCGGGCTTCTGATGGGAAACCCCTTTCTGAAGGGCGTTGTAGCGTACGTGTTCGTCGTCATCCTGCTGACGTGGGCCTTTGTCGGATATACCATCGCCCGTCCCCGATTCGTCAAACGCTTCGGAAAGATCGCGCTCATATGGATGAAGAAGCTGCGCCTCGTGCAGTCCCGCAGAATCAAGGGATGGTTTCAGTGGCTCGACCGGGAGACGGACAACTACAACATGAACTTCAAGCTGGCCTTCTCCAGCGGTCGTATCTGGCTCGCTCTGGCCGTTTTCCTTTCAGTCCTCCATCTGCTGTGCATCTTTTCCGTGCTGCCGATTCTGATGCGTTCCGTGAACCTGCCGTTCACCTACCTCCAGACGCTCCTGACCCAGGCCGTATTCATGTTCGTGCTGTACTTCATTCCCACCCCGGGGGCCAGCGGAGTGGCGGAGGGCGGCGGCGCCCTGCTCTTCAGCACCCTGATGCCGGGAAACATGGCGGGGGTCATGGCGATCATCTGGCGCTTTTTCACGGAGTACATCTCGATCTTCATGGGCGTCGTCGTTGCCGTCAAAATGCTGGGATGGGGCGTTTCGGAGGATCTGTACCAGGGCGCCTCACCCGAAGACGAAGCGAAGGCGGCCAGGGGTCGATGAACCCGAAAACCATCAGGGAAAAGGCTTTTCAGTGGCGGGGCGGAGTCTGGACTCTGCTTTTTTTTGTGATGCTTTTCCTCGCCCACCCCACGCGGGGTTCCGTCCTTCTCGGCCTTCCTTTCGTCGTCGCGGGCCAGTCGCTGCGTTTCTGGGCCGTCGGATGTATCGGCCGTTACCGGGGCGAGCAGGTCGGCGCTCTGGCGCTGACGACATGGGGGCCCTACGCTTTCGTGCGAAATCCCCTGTACGTCGGCAACGGGCTTATCGGACTTGGATGGGGGCTCATGGCGGGCCCGTTGGCGACGGCGGCTTTTTTCGCGACTTTCGTTTTGCTGTATATCCTGCTCATCGTGCCGCACGAGGAAGCGTTCCTGCTGGAAAAATTCGGCGCGGAGTACGAACGATACAAAAACACCGTCGGCAGTTTTTTCCCAAAAGCCTGGCCGGGCGGAAGGATCGCCGGCGCCTTCGAGAGACGGATTCTCTGGGGCAGCGAGCGTCATTCCCTCCTGACCACCGTGGCGGGAACCCTTTTCATCGTCGGGAAAAGCCTGTAGCAAAGGGAGCCACGGTCTTTTGAAAAGCCATTCAGGGCTCCCGTGAAAAGTATGCTATACTTTCATTCAAAATTATGGAACCGCAACGCGAGAGATATTGAGAATACGGGGCCGAAGAGGGAAGCGAAAAGCGAAGAGAAACACCTGCTGGAGGGAAATCATGAATTACGACAAAAAAAACACGGAAAGGGATCTGACTGTAAAGGGTTTGTTATCGGCTATCTCAGAAACGGAGTATCCTCAGTATATCCTTGACGCCATAGCTAAAATACAGAATTGGATGCTGAACACCGTGAACGCGCCGGGCGAGCAGGGCATGGACCCCGTTACTGCCATGTTCGAGGACGGCGGCGATATGGATATGGACAAACTCTTCGACGAGCTGGAGGTGCTGGAGCAGTACGTCGACCTCATTCCCAACACGCGACGGCCGGAGGGACGTCCCGACGTCGTTGTGGTCAGCGTCAACCCCCCCGACTACGAAAGCGGGGTCCGCACGGCCATCGACTACGCCGCCCTTTTCAACAGGCAGCACTGCAAGCGCGTCTGGGTGGTCAGCGACAGTTTTATATTCGGAGACAACATGCGCTACGCCGCGCACGTAAACGCGCTGGCCGAGCAGGGCATTGTCCTGCGCTTCATTCTCATTACCCCCTGGGGCTGGGTGGAAATTCCGCTCAGCGGAGAAATTGCATCGAGCCAGCAGTTCCTGTGGCACAATACCCTGAAGGAGACCGAAAACAACTGATCGGATTTTCCGAAAAAATAAAATCCGGCGTCACCGGAAGATCAGACCAAAACGCCCTCACCCCAAAAGCGGAGTGAGGGCATTTTTATAATATCGCGCTCGTTCCATCGCAACAACAAGAGTTTACGGCCAACACGGTGAACCGCGTAATCGAAGCGTTGACCTGGAAGGGCAATCTTTGTCGCAATATGAGAAATTGCAGCCCCCCGCGAATTAAACTTTTACCCGAGCCCGAACAGAGCTGGGCACATGGGGTTTGAACGGCATATCCGACATTTCCCGGTCAAATAAGCCGCGTTATTCCCTGAAGGAAATTTTGCGGAAGTCGTAGATGCCGCCGCCGTTGGCTCTCGAGTTCACTCCTTCGAGTTTCGCGGAGCCGAGTTGAGTCCCCACCAGGTAGACCAGAGAGACCCAGGGTTCTTTTTCGTCCAGAAGCCTCTGCAACCTGAAGTACAGTTCTTTGCGTTCATCTCCGGCGGGGGTGGCGATTCCCTTTTCGAGAAGTTCATCCACCTCCGGATCCTTGAGCATCGCGTAGTTGGTCTGACCGGCCACGGAAGAGTGGAACGAACTGTACAAAATGGAGTGGGGATCCGGGATAGCCGCGAAGTTACCGAGGATGCAGAGGTCGTGCTTCCCCTCCTTCAGGAAGTCCAGGAACGCGGCCCACTCCAGAACCTGAATCTCCACATCGATGCCCAGTTCCTTAAACCCCGCCTGTACGATGGTGGCCATGGCCTGCCTGTCCGACCGCTCGTTGGTGACGAGCAGGAGCTTTTCCAGCCTGGATCCGGCCTCGGCCAGAAGCGATTTCCCCTTTTCCGGGTTGTACTCCTGCACCTTGTTGTTTTCCGTGTCGAAGTAGATCACCCCGGGAGGCAGAGGGCTCTGGGCGGGGAGGGCGCCGATTTTTCTGAAAACGCTTTGCAGGATGCCGGGAACGTTGACCCCGTAAGCCAGCGCCCGACGGACCTTTGGGTCGTTCAGGGCGGGCTTTTGGGTGTTGAAGCCCAGGTAGTTCGTGGCGGCCGGGCGGTTGTCCCGGTGGACCACGAAACGGTCGTCTCCCTCCAGGCGCAGAAGGTCGCTGGTGGATGGAAGGTAGATCAGGTCCACCGCGCCGCTTTCCAGTTCTATGGCGCGGATGTTGGCCTCCGGAATCGCGCGGACGATCAGGGTTTTATAGGTGGGCCGGGGGCCGGCGAAATCCTCGAATCGCTCAAGGACCACCCGATCTCCCTTCCGCCAGCTCTCGAAGCGAAACGGCCCCGACCCCACGGGGTTTTGTGCGTAGGCCTCGCCCGCCGCCTCCACGGCCTTACGGTTGAGGATCCCCGCCCAGGGAACGGTGAGGTTCATGATGAAAGGCGTGGACGCCTGTTTCAGCCTGACGTCCACGGTATACTCGTCCACGGCCGTCACCGACTCGATGTCTCCCGCGTAGGTGCGCACCGCGCTCCCCGCCGGTGATATGGCTCGTTCCAGCGAAAAAACCACGTCGTCGGCCTTCACTTCCTCGCCGTTATGAAACCTGACGCCCTTCTTCAGATAAAACCGATAGATCGTCGGCGAGAGGATCTCGTACTTCTCCGCCAGCTCCGGCACCACGTTGAAATCGTCGTCCAGCTCGATCAGGGTCTGATAAATGTGGCGGCACACCTGCCAGGACGGGGCATCGCTCGTGGTTATGGGGTCCAGAGTGCGAATGTCGTACCCGTTGGCGTAGACGAACGTGTCCTTTCCGGCCGCGACGGCCCCTGTGCTCCAAAAGAGCAAAAACAGCACGGTCAGCCCCCCGAAAAGGGCGGCTCTTTTTCCCGCTTTCCGAACCCCTTTTTCCGTTTTCTCCATTTTTTTCACGACAGTTTACCTCCTCTGTCAAATATACAAAAAATGATGTTCTCTTTCCAATGTCCACAACTTAAGAATGAACGCGACCAATCTTTGGGGCTCCGCCCCAACCCTCGCGAGGGGTCGTAGACCCCTCGACCCCTTAAGTTGTGAGCATTGGTTCTCTTTCAGTTCCCATTCAATTTGGGAAACTCGTTCCGGAAACGGCTCGTTCCAGAAACGACTCCGCCACACCCGCCAAGAGGGCGGCCCCCAGGGGGAGGACTCCATCGTTGACGGCAAACTTCGCGTTGTGGTGCGCGCAGGCGTATTTGTCCTCTTTTCCCTCTCGCGTTTCATCTCCTCCCTCCCCCTCAGCTCTTTCCCTCATGCCTAAAAAGAAATAGGCCGCCGGGCAGACTTCTCCGTAGTAAGCGTAATCATCGGATCCCGTGATGGGCTTTATTTCCAGGCATCGCTTTTTGCCCAGCACCTCTTCCGCCACCGATGCCGCCAACAACGAGAGCTCCCGGTGGTTGACCACCGACCTGAGGCTTTTGGGCGACCTGAAATCCGCGCGGCATCGATGCGCCGCGCAGACGTGTTCCGCGATTTCCCCCATGCGGCGGCAGACGTATTCAATAACCTCCCGGGACAATCCCCGGATCGTCCCCGCCAGCTCCACCCTGTCGGGGATGACGTTGGGGGCCGTGCCTCCCCGGATGATCCCCGTGGTGATCAGCGCCGTTTCCCTGGCGTCCACCTCGCGGCTGACGATTTTCTGCCAGGCGTCCACGACTTCGCAGGCCGTGGGGATGGGGTCGATGGCCTCATGAGGCGCCGCGCCGTGTCCGCCCCGGCCGAGAACGGTCAGGTAAAAACGGCAGGAGGCGTACATCGCCGGACCCAGGGCGTATCCCACGGTCCCCGCATCCAGGTGAGCCCACACATGAAGGGCAAAAACAGCGTTCACCCCCTGGAGGGCCCCCGAGCGAATCACGAACTCCGCCGCCGAATACGCCTTTTCTCCCTCCATGCGGGCGGTTTCCTCCCCCGGCTGAAAGATCAGCCGCACTCTGCCCGGCAGGCGATCCCGGACTCTCTTCAAGAGCCCCGCAGCTCCCAATAACATGGCCACATGGGCATCGTGGCCACAGGCGTGCATCACGCCCTCCTTCCTGGAGGAAAAGGAAAGGTCGCTTTCCTCCAGAATGGGCAGGGCGTCGATGTCCGCCCGAAGCGCCACCCCGGGCCCCGTATTCTCCGGGTTCAGTTCCGCCAGAACCCCCGTCCGAAGATCGCCGAAACCCGTCCGGATATGCTCGTACCCCAAATCTTTCAAGGCGGAGGCGATGAAAGCCGTCGTCTCGTACTCTTTATAGGACAATTCGGGATGCTCGTGCAGATGCCGTCTCCACTCCCTGAGGCAAGGGCTCATGGCCTCCGCCTCGTTCATAAATTCTTTCACAAACTGCCGGCGCGTCACCGTCAAGCGTCATCACCCCTCCCGGGTCGGGTTTCCCTGGTGAGCCGATGCGGCAAGCCCTTTCAAGGATACGTATTTGACCATCTGAATTTATTATATTATATATTGGAATTGTATACTTTTAACATAATAAAGCCATGAATAACTTCTGTCAATGGATCAGTGCGCGAACTTCGCCCGCGAGGC
>JAITPZ010000194.1 GCA_031289165.1 Synergistaceae bacterium | reverse complement strand
GCCCGAACGCGTACACGTCAACTATCCCCTGCTTTCAAGAGAAGTCACGAAGGGGCAGGAGATTTACATCGATGACGGCACGCTTCAGCTTGAGGTGCAGGGCGTCGAGGGGGAGGACGTTCTGTGCCGCGTTATCGTGGGAGGGACGCTGAAGAACACCAAGGGGATCAACATTCCGGGTGCGAACATCACGATGCCCGCGCTGTCCGATAAGGACAGGGAGGACATCGCCTGGGGAATTCAGAATGGCATGGAGTATCTGGCCGTCTCCTTCGTGAAGACGCGGAACGATGTTCTGGAGGTTCACAAACTGATCAAGTCCCTGGGCGGCAACATGCGCATTATCGCCAAGATCGAGACGCGTCAGGCCGTCCACAATCTGGAGGAGATCGTCGACGCGGTCGACGGCATGATGATCGCGCGCGGCGACCTCGGCGTGGAGATTCCCACTGAGGACGTTCCGCTGGTGCAGAAGCGCATTATCGAGATGTGCCGCTCGCGCGGGAAGGTCGTCATCGTCGCGACGCAGATGCTCGATTCGATGATCCACAATCCCCGCCCCACGAGAGCGGAGGCCAGCGATGTCGCGAACGCCGTTCTGGACGGGACGGACGCGGTGATGCTTTCGGGAGAAACCGCCTCCGGAGCCTACCCCGTGGAGTCCGTCGCGACGATGCGGCGCATTGTGGACAGGGCGGAGGCGGAGATGGAGACCTGGTGTCTCCCTCGCAGAGGGCGAAACGATATCTTCGGGGTCCCGGACGCGGTAAGCGACGCGGCCGTCCTGATCGCCAAACAGATAGGGGCGTCCGCCATCGTCTCGCTGACCAAGAGCGGAACGACGGCCCGGATGATCAGCAAGCATCGTCCGACCTGCCCCATTCTCGGAGTCACGCCCTCGCAGTCGACCTGGCGGGAACTTGCCCTCTGGTGGGGGATCCGGCCCGTAAAGCTCCAGGAGCTGTCGGACATCAACGTGGCCGCGAGGGAGGCGATTACCGCCTGCGTCAGCGGCGGTTATATCAGAGAGGGAGAACTGGTCGTGATCACCGCCGGCGTTCCCGTGGGCCTGCCGGGGACGACCAACATGGTCGAGGTTCTGACCACGGGGCGGATTCTTCTCAGCGGGGTTCCGCTGGTGCGGAAAAACGCTTCCGGGAAGGTCCGTATCGTCCGCGACTTCAGCACCGCCGGAGAAAAAATCACCGATGGGTGCATTCTGGTCGTGCGCCATCTCAGCAGCGAGTATCAGTCGGTCATCGGCCGAGTGGGGGCGATCGTATCGGAGAGCAGCGCGCTGAGCGCGGAGGGAAATATTCTGGCGCTCGAACACGACGTCCCCTGTGTCATCGGCGCCACGGACGCGCTTTCCGTTCTGTCCGACGATATGGAGATCACGGTGGACGGCATGCGCGGACTGATTTATCAGGGACGGGTGGAGCTGGTCGTCTGAACCCATGTGGTCCACCATAAGGTTTTTTCTCGATATCTTCATCGTTTCGGCGATAATCTACAGGGTCCTGGTTCTGATGGTGGGAACGCGGGCCGTTCAGCTCGTGAAGGGCCTTGTGCTTTTGGGCGCCGTCGCGCTGTTGGCGTCCGTGCTGGAGTTGCGTCTGCTTTCGTGGTTCCTCAGTCGGACGCTCTGGGGGCTCGTCATAGCGATTCCGATCGTTTTTCAGCCGGAACTGCGTAAGATGCTGGAGGAAATCGGGCGCGGCAATTTATGGCATCGCCGCATGGACCAGGAGGAGGCCGAAAACCTGAGCCGGGAGATCGTCGCCGCCCTGGGCTACATGAAGGCCAACAAAATCGGGGCCCTGCTGGTTCTGCAGCAAAAGACGGGCCTGCGGGACTACTGGAGGACGGCGGTAAAGCTGGACGCCCGAATCTCGCAGGAGCTGATCATTTCTCTTTTCTGGAAGGACAACCCGCTGCACGACGGGGCCGTGATCATGGATCGCGATCGTCTCATCGCGGCGGGCTGTTATCTGCCCCTGACGGACAACACCAGCATATCGCGCTGGTACGGGACGCGGCACAGGGCGGCGCTCGGCATCGCGGACGTCTCGGACGCCATGGCGCTCGTCGTTTCCGAGGAACGCGGGGAGGTCGCGCTGGCCTTCAAGGGACATCTTTCCAGGAACCTTAAAGACCCTCAACTGCAGAAGCTGCTGTTGTTTTACTTCTCCGGGACCCGGGAGATCGCTCAGAGGGACCTGAAGGAAAGGCTGTTGAACCTGCTGCGTCCGCTCTGGTCGAAATAGAGATGACGCCTTCGATTTTTCGTGAGAGGTTTTTGATGATAAACCGTGATCGAGATCCGTATGTTTGCCATATTTATTGAAAATGTGAGTTGGACGAATAAATTATGAACGTCTCGAAAAAATTCGACGATGTATTGGAGTCTTCGCTGGTTCTGTGGGGGATAGCGGTGGTGATCTCCCTGTGCATGTGGTTTTATGTGATGGACACGGGGAAATCTGGCAGCGAGAGGCGCAAGTTTCTCAGCGAGCTCAAATATGACGAGGTCATGCCTCAGCTTTTCGTAAAAAACACGATTCAGAGAATCGAGGTCGAGATCGAGGCCTCCATAGCCGTAATGAACCGCCTGAGGTATGATTCGATCGTTTGCGAGGTCGACCTCAGAGGGCGCTCCGCAGGCAGATACAGGGAGCCCGTGAGGGTCACGCTGCCGCAGGACGTGAGCCTCGTCAGCGTCAATCCATCGGAGGTCGATATCGAGCTGCTCCGCCAGGCGACGCGCGCTTTTTCGGTCGAGGTGTCGCTGCCCCAGGATATCCCCGCGGGACAGTATCTGGAATCCGTGGAGGTCGTCCCAAAGGAGGTTTATATCAGAGGGACGGAAAAGGACCTCGCCAAAATCGGCTCCGTCAGCATAAGCCCCACCTTTGGTGAGCTTTCGGGGGGCAGCGAGCTGCTTTTGCCGATCAGCGTGTCCCGGTCGGAGTCCTTCGAGGATGAGGTCACGCCGGAGCCGCAGCAGGTGAGAATGAACGCGGTGCTGGTTCGGGGGCTTCCGAGAAAGAAGGTGCCCGTCACCGTCAGGGTGAGTGGAAAACCCACGGAAGACTACGCGTTGCGCTCTGTGACGACGGATCCCGCGGAGGTCATGCTGGAGGGAACGAAATCGCTTCTGGACGAAATTTCCGCGATCGAGACGGAGACGGTCGATATTTCCGGACTGTCGGCGGATCAGACGATGGTGGTCCCCCTGCGCCCTCTCAGGCAGAAAAATGTTGTGGTTGTGGGCGCGAAATCGGTGAGGCTTCAGGTCAGACTGGAGCCGATAGCGGCGCAGAAGCAGTTTTCAAACGTGCCGGTGGAGGTCGAAGGCTCGGATGGAAAGCAGTGGGTCGTTACGCCCGCGGTTGTGGACGTCGCGGTCGAGGCGTCTCCGTCCGAAGTGAGGACGCTCGATCTCGGGACGATCGGGTTCAGGGCTTACGTCGACGTATCCGGTATTTTTCTCCGCTCGGCGACGCTGCCCGTCCGGGTGTCGTTCGTTTCCGGAGACTTGAAATCGGTAAGAACAATCCCCTCCACCGTGACTGTCGTCACGGCGGGGGAGTGAGCGGGTGATGGAATGGTGAGCGCCTCGAACAATATTTTGAGCAGGGACGTTTTAAATACGGACAAGGGCGGGGATAAAAGGGTTCTTTTCGGTACCGACGGCGTTCGAGACGTCGCCAACAGGGGAGGGATGACCCCTGAAATGGCGCTGAGGCTGGGGCGGGCCTTCATTCTCTTTCTGGCCGAGCGGGGGGTTCCCCGTCCCCGGATCGTGATCGGCAGAGACACGAGGCGTTCCGGAATGATGCTGGAGGGAGCGCTTTCTGCGGGGATGACCTCCGCGGGGGCGGAGGTTCTTTCCATCGGCGTCATCCCCACGCCGGGCGTCAGTTTCGCGGTGCAGCACGTCGAGGCAGACGGCGGCGCGGTCATAAGCGCTTCCCATAATCCCGCGGAGTACAACGGCATCAAATTTCTGAACAGGGACGGCTGCAAGCTGTCCGACGGGGCCGAACTCAGCATAGAGGAGTATCTGGGGGACAATCTCACGGACGACTGGCGTCCGACGGGGGCCTCCGTGGGCGAGATCCGCCTTATGCCCCATATTGTGCACGGTTACGCGGAGC
>JAITPZ010000267.1 GCA_031289165.1 Synergistaceae bacterium | reverse complement strand
CGTCGCGCCCCCCTGGACGAAGAGAACGTAATAATTGTCAGGGATATTCAAAAGTTCGCGGAAAAGTGCCTCTGCTTGCGCGATGATCTCCTCGAACATTTTAGAACGATGGCTCATTTCCAGAACGGACATACCGGTATTCTGGTAGACCGGGAAATCTTTTTGAATCCGGAGCAAAACCTCCAACGGTAAAACAGCCGGTCCAGCGGCAAAATTGTAAACTCTGTCCATATATATCGAAAAACCTCCACATCAAAATCAATTAGGGCGTAACAGTGTATATTCTATTTCCTCACTCCAAGGTATATCGCGCTATATGCTCACCGTTCAACGCGGCCATCTCGCGCAGCAAATCCGCCGTCCCGGCGACGTTGCCGATCACCTCGGTGATATTCCTGACCTGTTGCGCGATCTCGTCCGTTTTATCCCTGTTGTCTGCTGTGCCCTTCGTTACCCGCTCGACGGAGGCTGCCATTTCAGCGAGAGACGCTGATTGCTCCTCCGACGTGTTTGCCACATTATGGATCTGACCGACGATGCGAGTGACCGCGGAGATAACCTCGGTAAGTCTTTCCTGCGTGTTATGAGTGTCGTTTTCCGTGTTCACCGCCAGCTTTAACCCATCTGACGCGCTGTCCACAGCGGATCGCGTTTCGGAAACGATGTCGCGCGCGAGTTCGCCGATTTGTCTTGCCGCCCTGTTGCTGTCTTCCGCCAACTTGCGGACTTCTTCCGCGACTACCGCGAAGCCGCGTCCGGCTTCACCCGCGCGCGCGGCTTCGATCGCCGCGTTGAGAGCGAGAAGATTTGTCTGATCCGCGATGCTGGTAATGGTCAGGACAATGTTGTTGATGTTGCTCGCTTTGGAGTCGAGGTTCCGCACAACTGTCGAAACAGTCTTGAAGGACTGCGCCATGTTCCCGACGCTTACCGTATTGAGCTCGATCATCTCCTCGGACGTCTCGGCGTTTCTCCTGAGCTGCTCCGCGTCCACGGAAACGGACGACGCGGAACTCGCCGCACCCGTAGCTGCCGCCGACATTTCCTGTATTCCGGCGCTGAGACCCTCTATCGCGCCGGAATTTTCTTCGGCGACGAACGCGAGGTTGCGTGCGTGATCGGCGATGGAATGCGCCATCGACTCGGCGTTCCTGAACGCGCTCTCCAGTTTTTCCGTGTTGTGGTTGATCTGTGTCCCCTGCTCTCTCAGCTCCAGCAGGAAATCGCGCTGTTCAGCGACGACTCTGTCTACAGCCCGAGCCACGTCCGAAAGTTCATCCTGTCCGGTCAGACCGACGTGTACCGTCATATTGCCCTCGTGTACGGCAGTCATAGCGCTCCTCAATTTTTCCACCGGACGGCTAATGGAACGATATGCGGAAAAAAGCATGAATCCGAGCACTGTCGCCGCGGCTGCGCCTATTGCGCCCTGTTTCGCGGCGAGGCTTCTGGCCGAAGACAGAAGCTCCAGGACGGGTACAGCGACGCCTATGCTCCATCCCTGTATGAGAGGCTGGTAAAACATCTCTTTATGTGAGCCGTCGAAGTCATAAATTCCCTCGCCTTCTTCTCCGCGCGTCATCGCCTGGCCGATCCGGGCGAGGGCCGGCGTCACCAGGCCGGAAGGGGCGGCAAGGTTGAGTTTCATAACGAACTCCTCTTTGGGGTGGCTCACGACATTTCCGTTCGGCTCTACCAGAATCCCGTAGCCCTGCCCTTTGATGTTTTTCGATACGACGAAATCCGACAGTCCGGAGATATTGACGTCGAGGGCGATAATTCCCACGACCACGCCTTTTCTGTCGTAAATCGGCAGGGCGATCGTCAGGACGGTTCCGCCGGTATCCGCGTCAACGTAAGGTGCAGAATACGTCAGACCGCGATTTTTGATCGTGTCGATATACCATGTCCGCTCCTTCGGAACGTAATCCGCCGGAGGAACCCATCCCGAGCTGTCCAGGAACGCGCCCTGTTCCGAAGCCAGGTAAATTCCGCTGATATTGAGGTGCGCGCCCTTGTCCCACCAGTATTTCATCGATTCGAGAGTCTGATCTTTGTTGAGGAATCCCAATCTTTGCCACATGCTTTCCGCTGCGTTTGCGGCCGAAAAGAGCAGGTTTTCGCGCTCCTTCAGGAACGCAATCGTCTCAAATGTAGCAATCTGCGTCGTGAGCCTGCCCATTTCCTCTATCTGGACGACCAGAATATTGCTGCTGGATACGTAGCCGATGCAGGTGATGAGCAACACTACCGAGATAACGCCAACAGCCATGATAATCAATCTTTTTTTCACCGACATGAGATTCCCTCTCTTTTTGAGCCGCGTATAATGGACTGCTCCATGATATCAAATTCTATCACTACTTCGATCGACTCCGGGGGCGTCCAAAAAGAATGGGCGATGTGGATATGGGCATTGATATAGTGGTAACCTAAGTTTACTATAGAAGGTTAAAAGTTTTCCATGACAGTGAGCCGTTTTTAGCTATTCTGACTCCAGGCTTTTTACCTGAATTCACTATGCGCCGGGTGGCCGGCGTTCTTTACGCGACCTTTTCTCCCCTTTTCCAGACGGACAGGATCGGGCGGGTTCCGGAGGCATAGGCGAGCGCCGCAGGCGACTCTCCGTCCAGCACGACGAAGTCGGCCCATTTGCCGGGTTCGAGGCTGCCGACCTCCTTCTCCATCCCGATCGCCCAGGCGGAATTCAGCGTCGCGCCGGTCAGGGCCTCCGCGGGCGTCATGTTCATGCCCATGACCGCCAGGCTGAATACGAACGGCATCGACGCGCAGAAGCAGGAGCCGGGGTTCAGGTCCGTGGCCAGCGCGACCGGCACGCCGCGATCGATCATTGTACGCGCTCGCGCGAAGGACTTTTTCAGGCTGTAGGCCGTGGCGGGCAGCAGGACGGCCACGACGCCGCCGTCGGCAAGCGCGGAGATTCCCGCGTCGGAGGCGGCCAGCAGATGCTCCGCCGACGTGGCGCGAAGCTCTCCGGCAAGAGCGGCGCCCCCGAGATCGTTAACCTCGTCGGCGTGGATTTTGGGCTTCAGTCCCAGCTCGCGGGCCCCGTTCAGGATTTTCCGGCTCTGCTCGACGGAAAAAACACCATCCTCGCAGAATACATCGCAAAACCTCGCCACGCCCTGATCCCGGACCGCCGGGAGCATCTCGTCCAGAAGAAGCCTCACGTACTCGTCGGGCTTTCCCCCGTATTCCTCCGGAACGGCGTGGGCGCCCATGAAGGTGGGGACGACGCTCTGGGGCGTCTCGCGGCGCAGGCGGTCGATGACGCCCAGCATTTTCAGCTCGTTTTCCGTGTCGAGCCCGTAGCCGCTCTTGACCTCGATCGTCGTCGTCCCGTAGTGGAGCGTCGTTTCGAGGAGCGCCTTCGAGAAGCGGAAAAGTTCCCCTTCGGAGGCCGCTCGAACGGCACGCACGGACGACAGGATGCCGCCGCCCGCCTTCAGGATTTCGAGGTAGGGCTTCCCCGCCAGGCGCATGGAAAACTCGCCCTCGCGCCGGGCCGCGAAGCAGGCGTGGGTGTGAGGGTCCACGAAGCCCGGGATGACCGCCGCGCCTCCCAGGTCGATCTCCATATCGACGTCCGTACTGCGTCCCGCAATATTCTTTTCAATTTTTTCGCCCGCGCCGACTGCCGCAACACGCCCGTCCCTGACGAGGATACATCCATCGACAATCTCGGGTATGTCCCCCTGAGCCCCTCCGAAAGTCGGAGCAACTCCCGTTTCGGGCGTAAAGATATGCGCGCGTCTGAATAATTTGAGCGTCATGATCGAATCTCCTTATGCTCCACAGTCAGTAATTCGACGGTTTCTCCACGCAGCGGACAGGACGCCGCTCGGCGCCATTTTCTGCCGGGCGCGGATGGAGGGCAGCCGGGATCCGTAAGGTCAACCGGCCGCCCTCGCAACGCTTCAGGCCTCACGACCTCCGCTTCAATTTCTTCCTTCGTCAGTCTGTTCATAATATGGATCCTCCTCATCGTTCAAAGGCGATACCGTCGTGCTTCTCGATATTCTTCCGCCGCTTCCAGTCATCCCAGGCGAAAAGCAGCTCTCCGATTCGAAGTTTGATCTCGTCATTGTCCAATGCTCAATCCCGCCGGTTCCCGTAACACTACCACCGTAATTTTCAGAGACCGCCCCGACCTCTGAAGATATTATATACTCAAACTTCGCAGGAGCCCTATTGTGGTAAATTCCTTGCTAATGCTTGATTTTATGTACAGTTTTTCAAGAAAAGTAT
>JAITPZ010000266.1 GCA_031289165.1 Synergistaceae bacterium | reverse complement strand
AGGGAACTGATTCACGCTCATCGCTCAAATGCACCTCTTCCGAGTATTTTTAACCCCTCTTCACACTCTCAGGAGGCTTGAACGCTTACAAAAATTTTCTCTTTGTGGAATAATTTCATGCTCATAGAGATATTTCATAGCGCAAAATGTTGTATTCGAGTTTGCACGCTGCGGCTCAGCTTCATGATCCGGAAATCATTGCCCCCATGATGCCCCGGCCCCCATGATCGCGGGCGCAGCGACAGCAGAACGACCCGGAAAATTTTCCTCGCTTTCGACATGAGCGCCCTCTCCTTTCGTTCACAAATGCGGACGGGTTACCTTTTCAGAACTTCCCTCAGCGTCTCCATGCCGCGGGCAACCAGTGGCTCGTCGGCCTGGCTGCCCATGTGGCCGATGCGAAACACTTTCCCCGCGAGGCGGCCGTAGTTTCCGCCGACGGCCATTCCCCGCGCGCGCAGGGCCGCATCGAGTTCCTCCCACGTCCAGCCGTCGGGAACGTAAAAGGCGCTGACGGTGGGAGAGCAGATATCCTCGGAGACGGGGAAGGGCTTCACGCCCATTTCCTGCGCCCGTTTGCGGCACAGCGCCGCCACGCGGGAATGGCGGGCGAAGGCGTTCTCCATCCCCTCCTCCATGATGGAGGAGAGCGAGACGTTCAGCGCCGTCATACCGTGCCAGTCGTGGGTACAGGGCATGTAACGCACGGCCGGCACGCTCCTCCAGGGCAGGTACGCCTCGTAGCCGCCGTAGTTCACCTCCTCGAAAACGTCCCACGCGCGGGCGCTGATCGTCGATATCGACAGGGACGGCGGAAGGGACAGCACCTTCTGACTGCCGAGCAGCCCGATGTCGATATGGTTCGCGTCCACGTCCACCGCGACGCCCCCGCCGCTCGCCACAAAGTCGACCAGAAACAGCGCCCCGGCCTCGCGGGCGATCTCCCCCAGTTCCTTCAGAGGATTCAACGTCCCGCTGGGCGTCTCGCAGTGTACGGCGGTGATCAGCTTCGGACGGAAGCGCAGCGCCGCCTCCCGAACCTTCTGCGGGTCGGGCAGGGAATCGTACTCCGACGACACCGTTTCGGCCTGAACGCCGATGGCGCGCGCCATGTCCGCGAATCCTTCGCCGAAAAGGCCGCTCGCCACGGCCAAAAGCCTGTCCCCTGGCTTCAGTGCGCTTTTGAGGCCGCCCCACAGAATGGACATGGCCTCGCCCAGGGTGATGACGACGCTTTCTTTCGTCCCCAGGAGCCTTTGAAGCAACGCCTGGTTTTGCGCGTAAAGCTCGAAAAATTCCATCTCGAGATCCGAGCTGCCGAAGTTCGTCAGCCAGGCCTCGCGTATCTTTCCCGGCACCGACACGGGTCCGGGAACCAGTCCGATTTTGTACTCCCTCATTTTCGATCCGTCATCTCCAGAATTTCAAATTCACGGGAACGTCATTCCGCGTCCAGCGCGGTCATCAGTCGGACCGCAAAATCGAGCAGTTCCTCCTCAGATACGCTTTTTGTCTCGATCGTCAGCGTTCGGTTTTTGTCGAACGCGACGGCCAGAGCCTGCCCCGTGACGTCTCCCCGTTCGAGTATCGCGCGCCTCCCGGCCAGAGAGAGCGTTCTGTACGTGGACGAGAAACCCAAAGGCGCGTCGTTACGCGAGATATCCCCCTCCGGAACCCTGAGCGACCCGGGGCCGGAGCCCTCCATCAGGTCGACTTCGATGCTCGCGCGCGGTGCGGAACGGGTATAGGTACGATTTTGCCACTGCCCCAGATCCCTGGAGGTCGTCTCGAAGCGCGTGACGGCGATCGGCGTGGCGTCCCATTCGTCCATCACGTCCGGCAGAGGGGCCGCTGCTGCGGGGCAGGCGAAAACGAACGAAAGAATCGCAACCGAAAAAACGGTGACGACAGAATGTGTTGCGTGAAAATTTTTCATCGTGGAATCAACTCCCGTTAAAAATCGTGTCCGTTCATTTTCTCTCTCGGCCCTTATCAGGCTCATCCATAAAAATTGCAGCTTTGCCTTCTCGTCCTCTTCCGTCAGCGCTTCCTCCGTTTGAGGAACTTTGGTCAGCTCGAAAGTATGTATTTCCATGATGTCCGTGAAAAGAGATTTCATCTTTCCCGTATAGCCGGGCCATAACATCGGTCTTCCACGGCAGATTGACGACTGAGGAGATTATACCCCGGAACGCGTTCTTCCTCACGCGCGTCCTGCCGGAGTGCCCCTGCGCTCAGGCGTCAGAGCGAGCGGAAAAGGCATTCGTGGATTATACGAGAATCCCGGACCGGGACGCTGTAGGCTATAATTACCGCAGCAATCGAATTTCGGATCGTCATGCGAACCGGCGGAGAGCGGAGGAAGTTTTTTGTATCGTTTCCACATGAAGGTTTACGGCTGTCAGATGAACGTTTACGACAGCGACAGGGCGCGCACGGCGCTCAGGCGACGCGGCTGGGTCGAGGCGTCGGAGGATGAGGCCGACATGATCGTGTTCACGGGCTGCAGCGTCCGCGGGAAGGCCGAGCAGAAGGTATGGAGCGAGCTGGGACGCTATGCTCCATCATGGCAGAAAAACCGGCGCCCTTACGTGGCGCTGACGGGGTGCATCGCGCAAAGCCTCGGGGAGAGGGCCTTTTCTCGATATCCCTGGGTGCGCTTGGTCTCCGGGCCCCGGCATATCGGGCTTTTGCCGGAGGGGCTCGAACGCGTCATGGAGAACGGCCGGCGTGTGACGCTTCTGGACGAGGATCCGCGCGAGTTTTTCGACCTCGACGAGTTCAGCGGCGTGCGCGACAACAAATACAGAGGGTACGTCACCATCGCTCACGGCTGCGACAATTTCTGCACGTACTGCATCGTCCCTCACGTGCGCGGGCGTTTTCTCTCGCGCCCTCCCGCGGACGTCCTGCAGGAGGTGCGCCGCCTGGTGGAAAGCGGAGCGAAAGAGATCACGCTGCTGGGGCAGAACGTCAACAGCTACGGTAACGATTTCAAAAACGACTACGGCTTCGTTCGACTGCTGCGCGAGGTCGCGCGCGCGGAGGGAGTGGAGCGGGTCCGGTTCGTGACCTCCCTGCCCCAGGATTTCACGGAGGAAATCGCGCGGGTCATGGCCGAAGAGCCGACCATCTGCCCGTCGCTGAACCTTCCGATCCAGTCCGGAAGCGACCGAATACTCAAATTGATGAACCGTAAATACTCGAGGGCCGAATATATGGAAAAGGTGCGGATGGTGCGCCGTCTGCTCCCCGAGTCGGGACTCGCCAGCGACCTGATCGTCGGCTTTCCCGGCGAGACGGAGGAGGACTTCGAGGAGTCCATGAGCGCCCTGAGCGAAATTTGTTTCGACCTCGTCCACACCGCGGCCTACTCCGAGCGCTCCGGAACTCCGGCGGCGACCATGCCGGGAGCCCTGCCGCAGGAGGTTCGCATGGATCGCCTCAACCGCGTCAACAAGTTGCAGGACAGCATCACGCTCTCGATCAACAAAGCCCTGATCGGTCGATCTTATCGCGTTCTGGTGGAGGGCCCCGCACCGAGGGGCGAGGGACTTTTACAGGGCCGCACGCCCACGGACAGAGTGGTCCTGCTTCCGGGCGACGAGGAGCTGTCCGGTAACTTCGTCACGGTGGAAATCACCGAGGCGGAGTCCTGGTGCCTGAGAGGAAAGATTATTGAACGGCCTGATCTTCTGTAAATAAGCGCCAATAACCTTTAGGGCTCTGCCCTAAACCTCGCAGGGGGTCTTGGACCCTCTGATTCTGATTATTGAGAATTATTCAGCTTAAGTCGCGGGTATTGTTTCTGTAATAAATCCGTGGCGACAGACGGAGCCCGCAGATAATATAAACTCCACATTTGTGTCTAGATCGGGGAGAATGATGGGCGTGTGGCGAGATTTTTGGCAACAACATCGGGCGGTGCTGTGTTCCATCCTGGGCATGGTGTGTTTTCTCGTGGCGGGGCTGATGGTGCGGGCGCTGCCAGGCGTGAGGGAAAAGCTGATCAGGGAAAATTCGACCGGGGAGAAACCGGTCGCTTCGGAATCCGTTCCGCCCCGGAACGTCGAACAGGTCGCGCCGCGCGCGAATGAGCCCCTTTCCGCGCCTTCGTATTCGCCCCTTCCGGCGGCGCGCGTTCCCGGAAGGGCGGAGACCGGGCTTTTTGACGTGGAGGGGCAGGAAGAGGACGAGCGACACGGGGCGGAGATGATTTTGTACATCACCGGCAGCGTGCGCAAGCCCGGCGTCTACAGGCTCCCCGCCGGCTCGCGCCTTTTTCAGCTCGTCGCGCTGGCCGGAGGGTTGCGCAGCTTCGCCGACTCCGTCGCGATCAATATGGCCGCGCCGCTGGAAGACGGGGCGCACGTCCACATCCCGAGCAGGGGAGATAACAGAAAGCGCGACGCGGGGAATACGCTCGAGCCGACGATCGTCGTTCCCATCGTCGCGCCCCCCGAACGCCGGACGAACGTGGATTCCCGAACGCCGGCCAGAGGCCCGATCGACATCAATCGGGCCACGGCGGAGGAGCTGACCGCGCTGAAGGGCATCGGCCCCGTTCTGGCGAGGAACATCGTGGAGTACCGCTCCCGAAACGGGCGATTCAGGAGCGTCGATGAGCTGCTTCGGGTGAAGGGCATCGGAGACAAAAAGCTGGAGGGCTTCCGAAAGTCCGTGACCGTCGGGCCATAATAAATTTTAATCGTGAAAGCCCGCAAACGACGATACTGTAAATGATCATCCTCACGCGTGCCCCCTTTCTGGTGATTCTGGCCGGCCTCACCGCGGCGCTGGCCGCCGACGGATCTGTCGTGTGGGCGATACCGCCGATCGCTCTGGTGGTCGTGCTTGGAACGATGCTGGTCTCCTTTCGCGTCACATTGCGGGGACAGCGGAGCGTGGCCGCCGCGGTGCTTATTGTCGCTCTGTGCTGTTCGTCATGGGTCGCCTTTTCCCTGAGCCGCCGGCCCGTCCTCCCCTCCTTCGTGCAAGCGGAGGGCGTCGTCGTCGAGAGCCGCCCGTGGGGACGCCTGTACGCCGTGTCGGTGAATACAAAAGAGGGCGGGTTCCTTCTGAAACTGCCCTTTGGCGAGCTGGTCGAGGGGCAGCGCGTTCGCGTCGAGGGGACGCCGAAACCCTTCAAAGGCACCGTTTCAGGGGGCAGCGCCTCAGGAAGCGATTTCCGCGAGGATCGATTCTGGTATGCGCGCGGCATGACGGCACAGCTGACGTCCGCCCGCTTCGAGCCCCTCCGGCAGAGCGGGGGCCTCCGCGACTGGAGCGTTCATCGCTGGCGTTACGGCCTCTTCCGTTCTCTCACCCTCCACATGCCTTCTCTGACGGGCGCGTACCTCAACGCCGCATGGACGGGCAAGCGCGACAAAGACCTGAACGAAAAACACAAACTTTTTGGAACGAGTCACCTGCTCGCCGTGTCCGGTTTTCATGTGGGACTCCTGATGCTGGGGGCGTCGCTGGTCTTTCGC
>JAITPZ010000243.1 GCA_031289165.1 Synergistaceae bacterium | reverse complement strand
GCCGCCGCGCGGGTTCCCATCCGCACGGCGCGTTCGAGGGTGAGGGCGCTGTCGAGTGCGCCGCGGGAAAGGTTGACCTCTTCGAGCCAGGGATACAGCGCGAGGCTCTCCTTTATGATCTCCGGCAACAGGGCGAGCTCGGACGGTCGGGTCGCGTCCATTGTAAAAAGCTCTCCGACCTCCTCCGACCGGGATTTGCAGAAGGCCTTGATCCATGCGCGCTCGGCCGAAAGCGTCGTTCGTTTGGACGACTTCCAGCGGTAGAGGACGGGCACGCCTCCGCGCCATAACATGGAGCAGATGCCCCCCTCGTCCAGCCAGAACGTCGCCCCGTCCCCGCGGATCCGGGAGACGAGGGCCAGAGGGGCCGGCCAGATGCTGTTTTCGACGTTGCTCATCGGGGCCTTTACGTTCTCGGATTCCCCCCCGGAGACGAACCAGGCGATGCCGCTGCAGCTGCGCGAGGTCTTTTCCAGAACGGAGGGGAAGAGGTCCATTTTCCCGGCCGCCGCGTAGGGCAGGGTCTGCAGCTTGAGGGCTTCCCGGATTCGAACGACGCTGTAGAAGGGAAACGAGAAGGGGGAAATCGCGACGGACTTCAGGGACGCCAGAGAAATCGTGCGCCGTATGCGCTTCGGCATGACGGGCGACGGAAGTCTTGTCGCCGTCGTTCCCCCTTCGGTCACGCGAAAAAAATCGATGTTTTCGTAAGGCACTTCAAATCTCCTCCCAACGGGAAACCTTTCCGGACGTTTTATCGACGACGATATTGAAACTCGTCCCCCCGCCGGTATCCTCCAGAAGCTCGATGCGAACCGCGAAATATCTGCTGTTGAAGGCAGCCAGGTTCATCAGCGTCGTTATCGCCCTCGGCGGAAAACCCGGTATCTGCCGCAGATCGGCGGTGTCCTTAATGGGCTCCCTCTCCCGATAGTCTACGATTTTCGCGGCCAGCGTCTCGTCCAGCCCGGGAAGAATGGCCATGACCTGCGCCGGAGCGACGTTCAGATTGATTTTTCCCCCGCTCCAGAGCGTACAGTAATCCGCAAGCCCCGGTTGCTTTCCGCCCCGGGTTCCGACTGTATTCCCGCCGCTTTCGCTCCCGTACAGCAACTCGGGCGTCATCTCCTGGAGGATCAGAAATTCCGACATGTCGAGGGGAGGGCGGTTGATGTAGTGTTCCCGTTCGGCTCCCCCCATACGGGGTCTTTTGTCCTTGTCCATGAAGTCCAGAGTGGTGTAGATCAGCTCCCGCCTGCCCAGCCTGATCCACAGGTCTTCCCACGGTTGCCGCAGCTCGTTGCGCAGCGTGTTGCCGTCGGGAAGAAAGAGGTTTCCCACGGGAATCCTGTCGTCCAGCGGGACGATCTGCACGACCCACGTTCCCAGATCCGCCGCGGGGAAGAAAAAGGGCCTGAACCACTCGAGGCGGGGCCAGTCGTATTTGACGAAGGTGTTGGCCTGAAGTCCCTTGATGATCGAGGAGGTCAGAACCTGAGCCAGGCTTCGATTTTCGAGCGAGACCCTTTCGCGCAGCGTGCTTTTGATCTGCAGGCGGGTGAACCAGGCGAAGGCCGTGGCGCAGGAGATGAACACGACCCCGAGCAGCATGACGGAAACCAGAATGAAGCCCGACCGCCGACGCGAACGCAACAGGAGGCGCAGGGGTCTGTTCCCCTGAGCTTTAATCTCTTTACTTTTTTTATTGCGGGAAACTGAACACATACTCGACACTCTCTTCTCCTCGTGAAAGGGCAAACTGCATACCCCGCGGAATGGCCCCCTCATAGTCGGACACCCATTCGGGGGGCTCGAAAACGGACAGCTTCAGCGCGGTGACGTAAGGCGTCACCAGTTGGGCGTCTTTGGGTTCGAGTTTGTCGGGCTCGGCGTCCTCGGGCAGAACTCCGGGCAGAAGCCACCGATAAAGGCCCGGAATGACGTCGTTCATGAAGCTCGATCGGACGATTTTATAAACCAGGCTGCCGCTCGACTGATTTTGCTTCGCCGTCGCCGCGCTCGCCACGATCAGGGTGTCGTCGTTTCCCGCGCCGCCGAACTGCTCGTGAGCGAGGACGCGAACGACGATCGACGCGAGGCGGAGCCCCGCCGCGACGTCCTGCGCCATGAAGATCGCCGTGCGCCGCAGCGCGAGCTCGTCCCTGTACATCGCCTCCGTCTCCGTGACCTGACGCACGACGTAGACAACGGGGGCCAGCGCCAGGGACGCGATCAGCCCCGTCAGGGCCATGGCGATGAGAATCTCGACAAGCGTAAACGCGCGCTTTCGGTTAAACGGGCGGTGATGTCGCCGGCTCAACAGGGGATTTCTGTTCAATAAATTCCTCCGCAATAAGGGCCATCCTCTCCAATTTATAGTAAATCCTTCAGATTATAAATGGCCTGACCGCAATTCCGCAAATTATTCCACCGCTTCTTCGTCCTCTTCGCCCCTCGCGATGTGCATTCCCCCGGACTCCTGCAGCGGGATCAGAACCGTGGCGTCAACGAGGTTCCCCGCGCTGTCCCGGACGTTCTTTTCCACGCCCAGGCGATAAGTGCCCGGCTTCAGGTAGCTCGCGAGCGTTTCGAGAATTTTGACCTGCTGGAAGCGCTGCGCCCAGTTGAGCAGGTTGCGCAGCTCCTCGGAGTGAGGTTCCCGCAGAAAGTGCTGCCACAGGAGCTGAAACCCCTGATTGAGCATCTGAGTGTTGCTGGTTTGCCCTCCTGTGGAGAGATAGTGATAACCCAGATTTTTCAGGGCCTCGTTGTGCATCATCGGATGTTGGGACGCCCTTTCCAGAAGGGTGCGCTGCACCGTCGCGTTCCGGGTGCTCAGGGCCTCCCGGATCATTCGGTCCCCGACCATTCCGTCCCCGAGGTAGAACAGACCGCCGAGGCTCGCGGCCAGAAGGACGACGCCGCACACGCGGGACATGTTTCCGAGGGTCAGCACCCTCTGGGGCATCAGAGCGGCGACCATGTCCCTGTTGGAGATCGCGAAGCCGAGGGACAGCCACAGGATGTTTTCGATCCGGTGAAAGGGGCGGGTCCAGAGCGCGTTGAACGAGATCAGCGCGATCAGGGAGCATGCCCATATGACCTCCGGCGCGACGTGCTTCCTGCGCCACAGCATGATCAGAAAGGAAACGCCCCATACGCCCCACATGGCGAGGAGCAGGGAGCCGCCGACGATGCCGCCCTCGCAGAACCACTGCAAAAATTCGTTATGAGCCCAGTGGGTGTACTGCCAGACGATGTCGTCGCGGCTTTTGAACATCTCGCGCTGCGCCTCCAGATAGTGCCACTTGTACTGTCCGATGCCGACGCCTGTCCAGGGCCGCATTTTGAACATGCTGCGCGAGGTGGCCCATATCCCGTTCCGCCCTCCGAAGGTCTCCGCGTGCTGAACCATGTCGGCGGTCTTGGAGATCAGCTCCACGGAGCGCTGCTGGCTGAGGGCCGTACTCAGCGCCAGCACCGCGAGCAGAAGTCCGACGACATGCGCGAGCCGCCGCGTATATCCGCTTCGCAGCTGTCCATTCAGCACGAAAACGAGCGCGCCGATCAGGAGAATCAGGACGCCGTAAAGAGCGTATGAAAAGACGGGGTCAACAGGTTCCGGACTGTCGTAGATCCAGATCAATCCCCGGATGTTCAGGGCGATGAGCAGAAGGCCGATCCCTGGCAGGAACGGGTTCTTTTTTCCGGCGGGGGAGAGTTCCTCGTTTCCGAACTGCCGCAGGATGATGAAGACCAGAACGACGAGCGCCACGGCAAGGGAGAGGATCGCCGAACGGCTGGTGCTGTTCCAGAGTCCCCAGATGTTGACTCCCATCAGGATCAGGTTCAGCGCCGTCACGGCAGGGTGGCGCTTTTTGCCCTCCGGCGTCGTGGCGTAGGCGATATAAAGATAGATAGAACTCATGACGCAGATCGCCATCCACAGGCCGAACATGTTCTGCTGCCCCGTGTTGCCGATGTAGTTGCCGGGGGTGGGCAGAATCAGCGAAGTGATGCCGTTGAGATCGCGAATCTGAAGCTCCGCGAAGACGACGTTGATTGCGGCGTTGATATTGGCCAGCCACAGAAGCGGCCGAATCGTCCGGTTGGGGAAGGAGTTCCACGAGATGACGTAAAAGGCCCATACGGCGGCAAAGCAGAGCATCTCCTGCAGAAAGCTCGGCTTCGAGGAGACGGGGACCCACGTCGCCTGTACGATGGTGTAGGCCAGAAGCCCCAGCCAGACCGCGCCGAACGGGTCGACCCTGAATTCGAGGCGTTTCTGTCCGTACATGACGAGGCGAACGGACGCCACGATCACCGCTGCGCCGACCGGCACGCCCGCCACGACAAACTTGAGAATATGCAGGGTGTCGTACCAGTAAACGCCGGAGTAGACCAGGTTCGGCAGCGCCAGCGAAACAAACCACAGCGGAGCGATGAGAAACGGCGGAACGAGGGGAAGCGGGGAGCCCAAATTCGGCTCGACGGTTCGCTCCTGTTTCCTTTTGTTTTCGACCGCCGGTTTCGATATTGCCACGCAAACCACTACCTTTCAAAAATCAAATCACACGCCGGATATGTTACCCCAAAATCTCCGGATAAACACAAGCGTGAAGTTATTATACAGGGCGAACGCACCGGGAAACCCTGAAATCACTCTCCGTTTTTCCAGAGCAGAGATCAGCCCCGTGTCGTGTCGTTTCGTCCGTCGCGGGCGCCCTCTCCGGTTTATAATTCTCTGGAAACATACGAAGGACGAACAGGGCGGGGGGATCGATCGTGAGAGGCGGAAGACGGCTGTTTGCGCTGGTAAAAAAGGAGGGGCTCCAGATTGTCCGGGACCCCAGCAGCATCATTATCGCGTTTGTTTTGCCGCTGGCGCTTCTGTTTCTGTTCGGATATGGAATATCGCTCGACGCGAAGGACATCCGGCTCGGCATCGCTCTGGAGGACGAGGGGTGGGAGGCCCGCGATCTGACGGCGGCGTTTCTCGGAAGCCCGTACTTTCGGCCCCTGGTCTCGCCGGCGAGGCGGGAGCTTTTCCCGCGCGTCGTCGGCGGAGACCTGAAGGGCGTTCTCGTTATACCCCACGGGTTTTCCGCCGCGCTGCGCTCGGGACAGCCGGGGCGCGCGGCGCAGGTTCAGCTCGCGACGGACGGAGCCTTTCCCAATACCGGGAGCATGGTGCAAAACTACGCTCTTGGTCTGATCTCTCAATGGGCCGACGGGGGATCCACGGGAGGAGAGAGCGTCAGCGTCGAATCCCGTTACTGGTACAACAGCGAACTCGAGAGCCGCTATTCTCTTCTTCCGGGAATCATGGCGATGATTATGGCGCTGATCGGGACGATGCTGACCTCGCTCGTCGTGGCGCGCGAGTGGGAGCGCGGGACGATGGAGGCGCTTTTGTCCACGCCGGTCAGCGCGCTCGAGATTTTGCTGGGCAAACTCATTCCCTACTACCTGCTCGCGATCTTTTCCGCGTTTTTCAGCCTCGGCGTCGCGGTGGGGTTCATGGGAATCCCCTTTCGCGGCTCCCTCTTCATGTTCTTCTGCGTGGGGTCCCTCTTTATGCTCTCCGCGCTCGGGCAGGGGCTGATCATATCGACCGCGGCAAAAAATCAGTATATCGCGTCCTTCGCGGCCCTCTTGTCCGCGTTCCTTCCGGCGGCGCTGCTGTCGGGGTTCATTTTCGAGATCGACTCCATGCCGCCGTTCCAGAGGTTCATCGCCGCGATGCTGCCGGCGCGTTACCTCGTCGCCTGCCTGCAGACGCTTTTCCTCGCGGGCGACGTGTGGGGCGTTCTGATCCCCAACATGCTGAAACTCACGGCGTTTGGCGTCTTTCTGCTGGGAGTGACCCTGCGGAAGACCTCGAAGCGTCTTTTCTGAAGTTCATGACGCGTTCGTCCGTTCAGGCCGCGCTGCATCGCGTCGTCACCCTGACGAAGAGGGAATTTTACGCCGTCCTGCTGGACAGAAAAAGCCGCTTTCAAATCTTCGTCGCGCCCTTCATCATGCTGACGATATTCAGTTTCGCCGTCACGATGGAGGTGAAAAACGCGACTCTGGGCGTACTGAACCTGGACGCGGGAGAGCTGGGGCGGCAGTTCGTCTCGTATCTCGCCTCCGGCCCGACCTTCACGCGCGTTTTCGAGCTGGACGGCGAGCAGGAGGTCGGTCCGACGATCGAAAACCAGAGGGCCCTGGCGGTGCTTTCCATCCCGGCTGACTTTTCCCGAAAACTGCTGTCCGGGCGACCGGCGACGCTGCAGACCGTTCTCGACGGCCGAAAGATCAACGCCGTTCAGATCGCGGACGGTTACGTCCGCCTCGTCGCCCGGCAATTCGGGCGCTCGCTGGAACAACATTCGGGCGTCGCCGCGCCGCGTCCCGAGGTTGTGACGCGGCAGCTTTTCAACCCGAACCTCGAGTATCTCTGGTTTACCCTGCCGACTTTGCTGGTGCTGCTGACCCAGATGATCGCCATTATCGTGTCGGGGATGTCCGTGGCGCGCGAGAGGGAGCTGGGGACGTTCGAGCAGCTTCTGGTTTCACCCCTCTCCTCCGTCGAGATCGTGATCGGCAAGGCCGTTCCCGCGGTATGCCTCGCGTTCTGCGAGGGCGTCGCCATCCACTGCGTCGCCCTTTTCGTGTTCGGGATTCCCTTCGCGGGAAGCGCATCGTTTCTCGCGCTGGGCCTCGGCCTGTTCATTCTTTCGGTGACGGGGATGGGGCTTTTCATATCGTCGCTCTGCAGCACGCAGCAGCAGGCCTTCCTTGGGTGCTTCGTGTACATCGTCCCCGCGGTGCTGCTCTCGGGGTTCATGGCCCCGATCGAGAATATGCCCGTCATTTTGCAGTACCTGACGCTGCTGAACCCCGCAAGGCACATATTCACGATCTCGCTGGGGATTTACCTCAAGGGAATGCCGCCGGGCAACGTCCTCCCGGAACTCGCCTGGCTGTCGGGCATAGCTGTGGTGACGCTGATTTTCGCCGGATGGTTTTTCAAGAGAAAAACGCAGTAGAGGCCTGATGTAAAAGAACAGTTGAAGGCACAATCGCAGGAATATCGAAAGAAGGGACATACCCGTGAAAAACGTAAAGAGAATATTATTCGTTCTGATTCTGGTCGCGGCCGTTCTCGGATTGCTGTACCGGGAGGGGTATCTGCGGCGCTATTTTCCGCAACTGGAACGGTATTTCCATATGGACCGCTATTTTCGTGACCATGACGGGGACGGCCGGGAGCTGAAACTTTTCGGGAACGTGGAGATTCGCCAGGTGCTTCCCGGCTTTCGCGTCTCGGGACGCCTCGCGGAGCTGCGTTTCGAGGAGGGGCAGCGAGTGGCGTCGGGCGACCTGCTGGCTGTGCTCGATCCCGTCCCTTACGAAATTCGGAGAGACCAGCAGCGGGCTCTGCTCTCTCAGGCGCGGGCGAACCTGCGGAAGATGAGCCGCGGCTATCGACCCGAGGAGATTCGGCAGGCCATCGCTCAGAGCGATCAGGTGCGCGCCTCGCTGGATCTTGCTGAGACGGACTACCGGCGCATGGCTAACCTTTACGCTCAGGGCGCGATTCCGCGGCAGGACCTGGACAACGCCGCCTCTCTCCGCGATCGGCTCCGGGCGCAACTGACCTCGGCCGAGTCCGCTCTTTCCATGACGCGCGAGGGGTATCGCACGGAGGACGTCGAGGCAGCGGCCGCGGCCGTCGATCTTGCCGAGGCGCAACTGCGCGAGGCGGAGACCTCTCTTGCCGACACGAAGCTCCACGCGCCCTCCGATGGGACGATTCTGACCCGCGTGGTCGAGCCGGGGACCATCGTGACGGCGGGACAGCCGATCTGCGCTCTGATGCTCGCGAATCCCGTGCAGGTCCGGGCCTTCGTCTCGGAATCCCGGCTGGGAAACGTCCGGCCGGGCATGAGGGGCAGGGTTTACATGGACTCGTCCCCCGATCCGTTTTGGGGGACCGTCGGCTTCATCTCCCCGGAGGCGGAGTTCACGCCGAAGCAGGTGCAGACGGAGGATCTGCGCACCGACCTCGTCTATCGCATTCGCCTTCGGGTCGAGGAGAATCCCGGGGATCGGCTGAAGAACGGAATGCCGGTGACCGTGATTCTGGAGCGGGACTCCGAACCGGGTCGGTGATGCTCGCTCCCCTGCTTCGCATTGAAGAAGGAATCGAGGAAAGAATCGGCGAAAAGGGCGTTCCTGATGAGAGCGCCGCGGTTCTCGTCGAGGGGCTCGTTAAATCTTTCGATCCCAAAAAACCGCCGGCGCTGAAGAACCTGACGGCCCGGATCGAAGGGGGTCGGATTACCGGGCTGGTCGGGCCGGACGGCGCGGGGAAGACGACGCTGCTGCGCCTCCTCTGCGGACTTCTGCTCCCGGATGAGGGGCGCATTTCCGTGTTGGGGCTCGACGCCGTGACTCAGGCGGAGGCCGTTCACGCGCGGGTTGGTTACATGCCGCAGAAATTCGGCCTGTACGAGGATCTCACCGTCATGGAGAACATGACCCTTCAGGCCGATCTTCGCGGCGTGTCCCCGAAGGACAGAGAGAGCCGTTACGGGGAGCTTCTTGACTTTACCGGGCTGGGGCCCTTTCGAAAGCGCCTCGCGGGTCGCCTGTCCGGCGGAATGAAGCAGAAGCTGGGCCTGGCCTGCACGCTGCTCGCCCGTCCGCCGGCGCTGTTTCTGGACGAGCCCGGGGTCGGCGTCGATCCCGTCGCGCGGCGCGAGCTGTGGCGTATGTTGCGCGATCTGCTGACGCCCCGGCGTATCATCGTCTGGAGCACCGCTTACCTGGATGAGGCCGGGGCCTGCGACAGCGTGCTGCTGCTGAACGAGGGAGAGCTGCTTTTCGACGGACCGCCCGGAGATCTTTCGATGCGGGCGAAGGGACGCGTGTTTCTGATCGACGGAGGGGGGGCGAGGCGTCGTTCGCTGATCGTTCCTTTAATGGAAAAAACTCAGACGCTCGACGCCGTGGTCCAGGGCGGCTCCGTGCGGGTGCTGACGCGCGACGGCGGAGAGGAGATTTTTTCGGGCTCAGGGCTGGGGGCTTTCTCCGAAAAACTTTCGATGACCCTTTCCTGCCGCGCCGCGGCCCCCCGTTTCGAGGACGCCTTCATGGATATTCTGGGGGGAGCGCGTCCTGGCAACCCTGCCGTCGCGGAGTTTTTCGATCTGAAGCCTCCCGGGGAGGAGACCGTCAGGGCGGAGAGGCTGGTGAAGCGCTTCGGCGCGTTCGTCGCCGTCGACGACGTTTCCTTCTCGATACGGCGGGGGGAGGTTTTCGGACTTCTGGGGCCCAACGGGGCGGGCAAATCCACGACCTTCAGGATGATGTGCGGCCTGCTCGCGCCCTCGTCCGGCAACTGTTCCATCGTCGGACTGGATTTTCGCGTCGCTCCGGGCGCGGCGCGGTCCCGCCTGGGGTACATGGCCCAGAAGTTTTCCCTGTACGGGGAGCTTTCCGTGCGGCAGAATCTCGATTTTTTCTCCGGCGTCTACGGCCTGCGGGGGAAAGCCCGCAGGGAAAAGACGGAGCAGGTCATCGCCGCCTTCGACCTCGCCCGTTATCTGAAATCTCCGGCCCGGTCGCTGCCGCTCGGCTTCAAACAGCGCCTGGCCCTGGGATGCGCCGTCATGCACGGGCCCGACGTGCTGTTTCTCGACGAACCGACCAGCGGCGTCGACCCCGTCACGCGCCGTGAGTTCTGGACCTGCATCAACAGCGTCGCCCTGCGCGGCGTCACCGTGATGGTGACCACCCATTTTATGGACGAGGCCGAATACTGCGACCGCGTCGCCCTGGTCTACAAAGGCAGGCTGGCGGCCTCCGGCTCCCCCGACGATCTGAAGGCCGCCGCCGCCGACCCGTCGAACCCGAACCCCACTCTGGAGGATGCGTTCATCCGGCTCATCGAAGAGGCCGACCGGGGAGGGATATGATCGACGCGCGGCCCCCGTTCTCAGCAGGGCGCTGAAAATGTCCCGCTATCCCGAACAGGGTGTTTTAACACGAGGAAGTATCCCATGAAGCGTTTTTCGAATATTTCCGGTTACAACGAAGGGGATCCGTTCATTACCTCTCAGGATTTCGAAAATATCAACGACTCCTGAAGATGGATGTAATGATGCCCCCAACTCGGGTCCATTGAAGAACGAGATTGAAGAACGAGTCTGAGAAAAACAGTCCCCGAGCGTGAGGTTTTGTTTTCCCCAAAATAAAGCCCCGCGCTCCCGTCTCCGGATTGGGCTTCTTCGTCCTTGACAGGGAAGGAGGCGGGGCGTATTTTTATCCGCGCGGCGTCGAACGGATATTTCGATTACAAAGGTCCGTTTGTTGTGCTTTGGGCCGTGTGGAAGCTTGTTACAGCATGAAACGAGGAAAGAGATCGTGAAAAAATTGCATATCCCCCTGCGCGTCGTGGTGTTGTCGCTGTTTTTCCTTTCATATTTATATGGAGAAAATCTATTCGAGGGAGTCTCCTGCGTGGCGGCGGAGCGGGAAAAACTTCTGGTTGTGGCGACGCTCTTTCCGCAGTATGATTTCGCGCGCCGGATCGCGGGGGACCTCGCTACGGTGGAGATGCTGCTGCCGCCCGGCGTGGAGGGGCACATGTTCGACCCGCGGCCCGGCGATATTCGTCTGCTGAACGGGGCGGACCTCTTCATTTTTACGGGCGAGGGCATGGAGCCCTGGGCGGGACGCATTCTCGACGCTCTCGACAACGAAGGGCTCGTGGTCGTCGACGCGTCCTCGGGAATAGAACTTCACGATACGGAATCTCACGATCACGGGGACGATCCTCATGTCTGGCTGGATCCTGCGCTGGCCATGGAGATGGTGGACAACATCGCGGACGGGTTGTGCCGGCGGGATCCCATCAACGCGGAAGTTTATATGAAAAACGCGAGGGCGTACCGGGCGGAACTGGAAAAACTGGACGGTGAATTTGCCGTCGCCGCAGGACGAAAGAGCGGGAGCGAGATCCCTGTCATGAGATTTCGCGGACCGCTGAACCTCGACACTCTCGTTTTCGGGGGGCCCTTCGCGTACATTTACTTTCTCGAACGCTACGGGCTGAAGTACGTCACGGCCTGGGAGAACTGTTCGGCGGAGGGGGAGCCCGGCATTCGGCGAATCGCGGACGTCATCCGCTACATGAGGAACAACGACGTCCGCTTTATCTTTTACGATCCTTTGGAGGATTCGAAGGTGGCTCGCTCCATCGCCGAACAGGCGGGCGCGGAGCTTCTGTCGTTCCATACGGCGCACAGCGTCGGCAGGCCCGAATTTGAGGCGGGGATAACCTATCTCGACCTCATGCGGAACAATCTGGAAAACGTCAAAAAGGCCTTGAACAGACGATACGGGGTGGAGTTTTAACGTGTCCGCGCCTTTGCTGAGTTTAAAAGACGTCACCATCGCCTACGATTCCGTCGTCGCGGTGGAGGACGTTTCCTTCAACGTTGAAAAGGGCGACTTTTTCTGCGTCGTCGGAGCCAACGGCTCGGGGAAAAGCACGCTGATCCGGGGGATTCTGGGGTTGGAACCCCTGCTGCGGGGGACGGTCTCCTTTGGTGTGGACAGGGATCGGGTCTCCTGGGTTCCCCAGGTCGAGGCGGCCGACCGCGATTTTCCCGCAACGGTGCGCGAGATCGTGCTGACCGGGACGCAGAAGCGGGGCGGACTCGTTTTTTTTTACACGGCCGCGGATCGCCGAAACGCCGACGCGGCGATGGAGTTCTTCGAGATCGAGGACCTTGCGGGGCGACGAATCGGTGAGCTCTCCGGAGGGCAGCACCGGCGGATGATGCTGGCGCGCGCGATGTGCCGCGATCCCGACCTGCTGCTTCTGGACGAGCCCTGTTCCGGGCTCGATGCCGACGCGAAGCGTGCCTTTTACGACTGGCTTAACCGTCTGCACGACGAACGGGGGGCGACGATCGTTATGGTCTCGCACGACCTCGACGAAGTGGAGCTTCGCGCTACCCGCATCGCGGTTCTGGATCGAAGGCTGGTCTTTCTCGGTGACGCGGGGGAGTGGACGCGCGGAAAAAATGGAAAAAACGCGCGCGGCAGCCTCGAATTTTCGGGAGGCCCCGCAAGTTGACCTGGTCGGACTTTCTCGAAATCGTCTCTTATCCGTTCGTCGTTCGCGCGCTCGTCGCGGGCTGTCTGATTTCTCTCTGCGCGTCGATGCTTGGCGTGATTCTGGTGCTGAAGCGATACGCCCTGATCGGACACGGGTTGTCCGAGGTGGGGTTCGCCGCTCTGGCCGTCGCGCTGGCCTTGGACCTGTCGCCGCTTTACGTCGCGATGCCGCTCGTGGTTGCCGCGTCCTTCGGCATCATGCTCATCGGTCGGAGCAAACGCGTGAACGGGGACGTCGCCATCGGCGTCGCCTCGTCGGCCGCGCTGGCCGCGGGGGTGATCGTCACGTCGGTGACGCGGGGCGCCAACACGGACGTCTGGAACTACATGTTCGGAAGCGTTCTGGCGATGACGAACGAGGAGGTTGCGCTGAGCGTCGCCCTCTCGATTTTCATCGTCGTTCTTTTCGTTCTTTTTTACAACCGCCTTTTCCTTGTGACGTACAGCGAGGACTGCGCTCGCTCACTGGGGGTAAACGTGGAGGCGTATCAGTTCGCCATCTCGGCGCTGACGGCGCTGACCGTCGTTCTGGGCATGCGCATGATGGGGACCCTTTTGATTTCGAGCCTCGTCATCATGCCGGCGCTGACGGCGCGCAGGCTCGTCGGAAGTTTCAGAGCCCTCGTCGTCGCGGCGGCCGTGATTTCGCCCGCCTGCTTCTGCGGAGGCCTGGCGGCGTCCCTCTTCCTGAACATCCCGACGGGGGCGAGCGTTGTGGCCGTCAACCTCGCGGCGATGTTCCTCGCGGGCATTCCTGCCATCATTCTGCGAAACACTCAAAGATAACTTTATACGCATAAAAAAATTTAAGCAGTTGATTTCTCATTTTTATCTGCTTATAATGAATTTCGATTTGCATAAAAATATTATTTTTGGGGAGGAATCCAAAGTGGCGCTTGCCGGGGAAAGTCCGAAGATGAGGGAAATTTTCGGTTCGATGGTGTTCGATCGCAGGGTGATGAAGGACAGGCTGAACAGCGACGTGTACGACCGTCTTATCGCGGCGATGGAGGGGGGGCACAGGCTGGACGGGGCTCTTGCGGATACTGTCGCCATGGCGATGAGGGACTGGGCGATCAGCCAGGGGGCGACGCACTGGGCGCACTGGTTCCATCCCATGACGGAGCTGACGGCGGAAAAGCATCTGGCCTTCACCCTTCCGTCTCAGGACGGAGCGCCCATAGACATTTTTCGCGGAAAGGATCTCATCCAGGGGGAGCCGGACGCCTCGTCCTTCCCGTCGGGGGGAATGCGTTCCACCTTCGAGGCGCGCGGATACAGCGCCTGGGATCCCACAAGCCCGGCCTTTATCGTAAAGAGCGCCAGAGGCGGGACGCTTTGCATTCCGTCGGTATTCCTTTCCTACGACGGGACGCCGCTGGACCAGAAAACTCCCCTGTTGCGCGCTCTGGCCGCGATTGAGGAACGCTCGCTGAGACTTTTGAAGCTCTTCGGGCAGCGGGGCGTTCGTAATGTTTTTCTGACGGTGGGCCCGGAGCAGGAGTACTTCCTTCTGGACCGCCCGAGAGCGCAGCAGAGGCCCGACATTCGCTTCTGCGGGCGAACGCTGATCGGAGCTTCCCCCGCCAGGGATCAAAAGCTGGATCATCACTACATGGGGGCGATCCCCGGGCGGGTGCTCTCCTACATGGATGAGGTGGGGCGCGAGCTCGCTCTGGTGGGCGTGCCCATCATGACGCGGCACAACGAGGTCGCGCGCTGTCAGTTCGAGTTCGCTCCTCTTTTCTCCGAGGCCAACAGGGCCTGCGATCAGAACCAGATCGTCATGGAGATGATGCGTAAGCAGGCGCAAAGCCATGACCTGCGCCTTCTCTTCCATGAGAAGCCCTTCGCGGAGATGAACGGCAGCGGCAAGCATATCAACATTTCCCTGATGGACAACGAGGGGCGCAACCTTTTGAAGGCGACCAACAACCATCGCAGAAACGTCATCTTCCTGACCTTCCTCTCGGCCCTGGTTCTGGGCGTGTCGGAGTACCACAGCCTGTTGCAGGCGAGCGTCGCCACGGCGGGGAACATGTTCCGCCTGGGCGGGCATGAGGCGCCTCCCAGCATCATGAGCGTCTACCTTGGGCAGACGCTGACGAACCTTCTCTCGCAGCTGGATAAGGCCGACCTGAAGCTGCCCGACAGGGGACAGCTGGACATCGGCCTCTCAAAACTGCCCACGCTCATTCCCTACGACTGCGATCGAAACAGGACGTCGCCCATCGCCTTCACGGGAGACAAGTTCGAGTTCCGCGCTCCGGGCGCGTCGCAGTCCATCGCGCTTCCCGTGACGATGTTCGCCTCCATCTGGGCTTGGGGGCTGGAGCAGCTGACGGGCATGATCGAATCGCGGACGGCGCAGGGGGCGGAGCCCATAGACGTCGCGCTGGACGCGGTGAAGGAGGCGATCAGGAAGGGAGGCGGCGTCCTGTTCGAGGGTGACGCCTATTCGCACGAGTGGCACGCGGAAGCTCGCCGCAGGGGCCTGATCGAGGCCGAGACCACGCCCGAAAAGATCGACCTTTTCCTCCTGCCCAAAAACAGGGAAATGCTGGAGGGGCTGGGAGTATTCAAGGGACCTGAGGTGGACATGCTGCACGAGATCCGCCTGGATTCCTTCGAGCGCGCCCTTGAAATCGAGGTCTCCATCCTCTACGACATGCTGTGGGAGGGCGTTTTGCCAGCGATTTCGAAGCAGCTCATCCTTGAGAAAAATTCTCTTTCCGCGCTGGACGGCATGGACTTCCCGGAGGGCGCGCCGTGGAAAAAGTACATCCACGACATGGGGAGCTTCAAGGCGGGGCTCATCGCGGACGCTCAGAAGCTCCGGGGCATAAAGGAGAAGCTGGCGTCGCTCGGCGCAAAAGATCGGGCGAACCTGCTGGTGCAGGATGCCGTGCCCCTGATGGACTCGATACGCTCCACCTGCGATGCGGCAGAGCTGCTGACCTCGGCGGAGATCTGGCCCTATCCGATTTATCGCAACCTGCTTTCGCTGTCCGTGTAATTGTCGTAAATCGCGGCGCCGGCCCGGCCGTAATGAAGCTGCCAGAGGACCGCTCACGCTCCCTTCGCTTTTTTGGGACGCGGGGCGGTCCTCTTTTTTTCGTGGGGACGCGCGACAGGACGCGCGGCGAATATGGCGTAAAGGGATTGCATACTTTATAATGGAAACCTCTGTTGTGTTACACAGGAGATTTGATTGAAATCGAAGAGGATGGGCGAACCTGCGCCCCAACGAGTCTCGTGGATGCGGGCAGCGACGCCGACGGTGGCGAATGATGAAAAATTCCGAAACGAAAACGATAAATACGAAGCGGAGAGCGGAGGAGGATCAGCAGTCTCTCTATAATCGCCTGTTGCTGAAAGCCTGTTCCGACGTTATTCTGCTCCTGGACAGGGACATGAGGTTTGTGACCGGCACCGAAAACCTGGTGTCCCATCTGGATTACGCCAGCACGGAGGAGATGACGAACCTGCCCTTCCAGGAGCTTTTTTCCCGGAAGCTGACGCCGGAGTGGGTGGAGAAGACCCTGAAGAACTGCCGCGAGGTTCTGGATACCGTTGCTCCGATGCTCTACAGCGACAGGCTGTCCTATCTGGACGGAAAAATTCTGCGCGCCCACGCCAGCATCTCCCCGGCCATCGACAGAGACGAGCAGTGCCGGGGCGTCGTCGTCGTTCTGCACGATATCACGGAGCTTGTCGGCGCCATGGAACAGGCGGAGCAGGCAGTTCGGGCGAAAGATACCTTTCTGGCGAACATGAGCCACGAGATACGCACGCCCATGAACGCGATCAAGGGCATGAGCGATCTCCTTCTTCTGATGCCGCTGGACGAGGTGCAGCGCGGTTACGTCCACAACATTCTCGGGGCGACGGATTCCCTTCTCAACATTATCGACGACATACTGGACTTCTCCAAAATCAGCGCGGACAAACTGGAGATCGCCGACACTCCCTACGACGTCGGCTCGATGATTTCCGATGTGGCGAATATCGCCAGCCTCAAGGCCTCCGAGAAGGATCTCGATTTCGTGACGGACATCGACCCCGCCATTCCACCTCTGATCGTGGGCGACGTCGTGCGCATCAAGCAGGTTCTGCGCAATCTCCTGGGCAACGCGATGAAATTCACGCAGCAGGGTTGCGTCAGCCTGACGATCGAGTGCCGAAAACGCGGCGGCGACGATCTGGACCTGTTGTTCCGCGTGGAAGACACGGGCATCGGTATCCGCGAGGAAGATCTTCCGGCGCTTTTTCAGCCGTTCACGAACGTGGAGCAGCAGGACGGGCACGGACTGGAGGGCAGCGGCCTGGGACTGGTCATCAGCCGACGCCTGGTCGAATTGATGAAGGGCCGCATGGACGTGACGAGCGTCTATGGAACCGGGAGCGTGTTCTCCTTCGAACTTCCTCAGAAGCAGTCCGGAGCGGGGACTCTCGCCTCCGTGGACGATCCCGATAAAAAAAGGGTACTCTGTCTTATGGACGGACGCCACGGGACAGCCTGCGCCGATATGCTGCGACGCCTGTTCGTTCCCTTCGTGCTCTGTCAGAGCGAGGCGGAGTTCGCCGAGGCGATAGCCCGGTCCGATTTCACTCACGTGATCTACCGTCACGCTTTCGGGGCGCTGATGATGGAGCGCTACGCCCCGTGGCGCTTCGGCGCCCGCATCATCGCGGTCAAAAACATGAAGTTCACCGCGCAGCAGCATACCGCGCCGGGTTTTGAGGTCCTTTTCGAGCCCGTTTTGGCCTTTGCTCTGGCCCGCGCGCTGAATAAAACGGACGTGGCGTCCGCGGAGGACGCGGCCTCGATGGACAGCTCTCCCGGCAATTTCAGGGTAGAGGGGGCGAACGTCCTGATCGTGGACGACAATCAGGTCAACCTGATGGTTGCGCAGGAGCTTCTGCGCTATTACGGAATCGAGGCCGACCTGGCCGAAAGCGGGCCCGAGGCGTTGGAGAAGCTGAAGGAAAAACCGTATCACCTCGTCTTTATGGATCACATGATGCCCGAAATGGACGGCATCGAGGTGACGCATCACATTCGCGAAATGGAGGGGCCCTCCGCGTCCATACCGGTCGTGGCCCTGACGGCCAACGCCGTGGCCGGAATGAGGGAGTTTTTTCTGGAGAACTCCCTGAACGATTTTATAAGCAAGCCCATCGAGATCGACGAATTGAGCCGGGTTCTGCGCGCGTGGCTCTCCCAGGATAAAATCATCTTCGAGGAGGGCGAGGCGACGCCGTCCTCCCCGGAAGAGGCGAAAACGGAAGGGGAGGGCATGCTTCACGACCTGGCCGTGGCGATGAACGGCGAGTTGGAGGTCGCGCGCGCCGTCGACATCGTGGGCGGGTCGCAGGACATTTACGTGAACGTCCTGAAGGTCTTTTCCCGCAACCTCGCGACGCAGCTCGACCTCATGGGGACGCACGAACGAACGGAGGAGTGGGAGCCCTTCCGCATCGAGGTGCATGGGATGAAGAGCGCGCTCGCCAACATCGGGGCCCGACGCCTGTCGCTGGAGGCGCGGTCTCTGGAGCTGGCCGCGCAGGAGGTCCGCATCGACTACATAAAGGCTCACTATCCGGAGTTCTCCACGGAGCTCGCGAAGCTGGGGGAAAATCTGGTGGACGCGCTGAATAAACTTCAGCCTCCCGAGGACCTCAATAAGTCGGCCGCCTCCGAGGAGGACGTCAAGGAGCTGGAGACGAGGCTGCAGGAGGTCGACCGGCTTCTGGAAACGCTGGAGCACGACGCGGCGATGGACATTCTGAACGATCTGATGAATTCCACCTACGGCGAGGAGCCGGATGATCGTCTGCGCAGAATTCGGGAGGCTCTCGAGTCCTACGACTACGACGTGGCCTCGCAGGTCATCAGAGAGGGCGTGGTTGCCTCGGTTTCGGAGGATGCCGCTCTTTCCGGAAGGGAGTCTCGGAATGCAGGATAATATCAGCGAAACCCAGGTCATTGCGACAAAAACCTCGATCCCTCCGACGGAGCTTCTCAACAGCATTCTGGTGGTGGACGACGACGCCACGAACCTGCGCCTTCTGCAGGAGATCCTCAAAAAGGAATATAAGGTCTACGCCGCTCCCTCCGGAGAGCGGGCGCTTCTTTTTTTGCACAGGCAGACGCCGGATCTGATTCTTCTGGACGTCGAAATGCCGGGAATGAGCGGTTACGAGCTGATTGGGCTTCTCAAGTCGGACGCGAAGCTGCGGGATATTCCCGTCATCTTCCTGACGGCGCAGGAGGGGCGGGACAAGGAAGAGCAGGCGTTCAGGCTGGGAGCGGTCGACTATATCCTGAAACCCATCTCGTCGGGCGTCGTTACGGCGCGCGTTCGTCTGCATATGCAGCTCGAAACCTACAAAAGACGCCTTGAGCAAATGGTCGAACACAAGACGTATCAGCTTCAAAAGGCCCAGGACTCGATACTGGACATTCTGGCCAACATCACGGCCTTCCGCGACAGCGACACGGGGTGGCACATCGAGCGAACCACGCTCTACTCCAGAGTCATCGTCGACAATATCATGGTGCAGGACCATCCGCACTATCAGATCAGCCAGGATTACGCCAGTCACATCGTCAAGTCGGCAAAACTGCACGATATCGGCAAGGTAGCGGTCCCGGACAGCATCCTTCTGAAACCGGCCCGCCTTTCGATGGGGGAATTTCAGCTGATCAAACAGCACACGACCTACGGGGCGCAGATGATCGATGACGCCATCGCCGACCTCGGGGACGATTCCTCGTTCCTTCACGTGGCGCGGGAGATCGTCATATCCCATCACGAGTGGTGGAACGGAACGGGATACCCCAACGCTCTCTTCGGAGACGCCATCCCCATCGCGGGACGCGTCATGGCCATCGCCGACGTCTACGACTCCCTTCGCTCCCATCGCCCCTACAAGATGCCCATGTCGCACGAGGAGACGCTCAATATCATGCGCAAGGAGACGGGGACCCATTTCGACCCCGTCCTGATGTACATGACCGAAAGCGTTTTCGACTCCTTCCGGAGCATCGCGACGGAGTACCACGACGAGGACAGAAACGACGGAGGGATGCTGCTGTAGCCTGCATCCACGCCGGGGACAGTTGTGAGGGAAGGAGTTTTAAGGTGAGAGCAAACGTTACGCTTCGCTTTGTTCGGGTTCCCGTCGTCGGAGAGTGTTTCGTCTCCGGCTACAGATGTAGGGCGCTCTGTTGTATTCCCGCGGAGAGGGCGGAGTGTATGCGGCGATGTATGGATGACAATAAAACAGAGAGTAACTCAAATGGCCGGTTTCCGATTTCGTGGAAACCGGCCATTTATTTAAGCTCAGGGGGGCGGAGCTCATTCGCCCCCGGGCTCGCTGGTCCCCTCGAGACCCCTTTTGGCGTTCAGTACATATCTAACATGGAGGCGAGGCAGACATGGCAGTGATGAAAAGCGTTTTGGAGGCTATCGGCAACACCCCCCTCGTTGACCTCGAACGTCTGGCGAGGCATTGGAAACTGGAAGGGCACATCCTGGCGAAGCTGGATCACCTGAACCCGTCGGGCAGCAAGAAGGACCGCATCGCCCTCGGAATGATCCGCGCGGCGGAGCGCAAGGGACTTTTGAAGCCGGGACAGACCGTCATCGAGGAGACGAGCGGCAACACGGGCAACGGCCTGGCGCTCGTGTGTTCTGTTCTGGGCTATCCCTTTATCGCCGTCATGTCCAAAGGGAACTCGGTCGAGCGGGTGCGCGTTTCCCGCGCGTTCGGCGCGAAGGTCGTTCTGGTGGACCAGGCGCCGGGCGCGAAGCCCGGGACAGTCAGTTCGGCGGACATGGACCGGGTTATGGCGGAGACGGAACGCCTCACGAAGGAGCTGGGGGCCTTCTGCGTGGGGCAGTTCCACAACGCCGACAACGCCATCGCGCAGGAAACCACGGGCGACGAGATGTGGGAGCAGTCCGGGGGGAAGATTAACGCCATAGCCGACTTCATCGGCACGGGCGGCGGATTTGCCGGCATCGCGTCCGCCATGCGCCGCCACAGCCCCGATGTGCGCTGTTATGTGGTCGAGCCGGAGAATGTTCCTTATTACAATGGGAAAACGGCGAAGGAGGGAGCGGGACACCGCATCCAGGGGGGCGGTTACGGCCGGGAGGTTCCCTTCCTGGATCGCGCGCTCGTTACCGGCTGCGTTGGGGTGACGGACGACGAGGCAATGGAGGGCGCGCGCCTTCTGTCGAGCATTGAGGGAATTTTCTGCGGCTTTTCCGCCGGGGCCCACGCCGTGGCCGCGAGGAAACTGCTGCAGGGCGCTGAAAAGGGCAAAACCGTCGCCATCGTCATCTGCGACAGCGGCCTCAAATACCTCAGCACGGACCTTTACCCCTAGCGGGCAGGGAGTCCGTCGTTTTGAAATCGGGCAGGAGGTCGTTCGACTGATGAGCGGCCTCCTGTTTCTTTTCAGGGAAGAGGTGCATGGATATTTCATTTTACTTCGACTATAGTATGAGAAAGATTCACCCTTTCCGATGACGCACGGAGATGTATCGATCGATTTTTTGCGGAGCGGGAATTGCGGGGGAGGACCGGATTCGATGGACGAGGGGAAAAAATCGACGCCACTTGTGGAAATGAGGGGCATCACGAAGAGGTTTTCGGGCGTGACGGCCAACAGCGACGTGAATTTCTCGGTCGAGGCGGGGGAGGTTCACGCCCTCCTCGGGGAACACGGCGCGGGAAAGTCCACCCTTATGAATGTTCTTTACGGGCTTTACGCCCCGGACGGCGGACGGATTTTCGTCGCCGGACGGCCCGTGACCTTTCGCTCGCCCAGGGACGCGATTGCCGCGGGTATCGGCATGGTGCACCAGAACTTCATGCTGGTCCAAACGCTGACGGTCTGGGAGAACATGATTCTGGGGCTGAAGGGCACGCCCTTCGTCCTGCCGGGGAAGAAAATTCAAAACAGGATAGCCGGGATATCCGAGCAGTACGGTCTCGAAATCGACCCCCGCGCCGCCGTCTGGCAGCTTTCCACCGGCGAGCGGCAGCGGGTCGCCATTCTTCAGATGCTCTACCGAAACGCCCGTGTTCTCATTCTGGACGAGCCCACAGCGGTCCTGACCCATCAGGAGGCGGGCCGGCTTTTTCGGACGATTCGCCGCATGACGGAGGAGGGGCACGGGGTCGTTTTCATCTCCCATAAAATGAACGAGGTCATGAACGAGACGCGGCGCGTCACCGTGCTGCGCGGCGGAAAAAACGCCGGCGCGGCGATGACGGCGGAGACGACGGGGGAGGCTCTGGCGGAGATGATGATGGGGCGGAAGGTCCCGCTGGATCTTTACAGGAAACCCATGAGGGCGGGCCCCGCCGTTTTCGAGGCCGACGACCTTCGCGCCCTGAACGACCGGGGGCTCGACGCCGTGGGCGGACTGTCGTTTCACCTGCGGCAAAATGAAATTCTGGGGGTCGCGGGCATCGCCGGAAACGGCCAGCGCGAACTCTGCGAGGCGCTGGTCGGGTTGCGCGCCCTGACCGGCGGGACCGTCCGGATGGGCGGAGCGAACCTGACCAACGCCTCTCCGCGCCGTTTCGTCGACAGGGGAGTGCGCTACATTCCGGGCGACCGCAGGGGCGTGGGGATGGCCCCGGGTATGGACATCAGCAGCAACGCCATTCTCAGAAGGTACTGGTCGAAACCCGTCGCCAGCGGCGCGTTCATCGACTGGAAGCGGTCGGAGAAGCTGTCGAGACAGATCATCAGAGACTTCAATGTTTCCGCCCCCTCGCCCCGCACGCCCGTCCGGAACCTGAGCGGCGGGAACCTGCAAAAATTCCTCATGGGGCGAGAACTCTCGGACTCTCCGAAGGTCGTCATCGTGATGCACCCGACCTGGGGGCTGGACGTCGCGGCGACCCGATACGTGCGCGAGCAGCTTCTGGCGCAGCGCGAGGCCGGAGCGGCGATTCTTCTGATCTCCGAGGATCTGGACGAGCTTCTGGCCCTGAGCGACCGCCTGGCGGTCCTGTACCGAGGCAGGTTCATGGGCATCCTCGCCGAACCCGAGGGCGTCCCTCCCGAAAAAATCGGACTGATGATGGCCGGAACCTGGATCTCCGAGGCGCTGAAGGACAGCGCGCCGGAAAATGGTTCGGCGAAGGAGGCCGCCTCATGAAACTGCGCGCGGAAAAGCGAATCGACTCTCCCGCGTGGATGACCGTCGTCGTGACGCTGGCGTCGGTGTGCCTGGCCTTCGTCGCGGGCGGCGTGTTTCTTTACCTGCAGGGCGTGTCGCCGCTGACGGCGTACCGGATGATTTTGAGGTCCGCCTTCGGCAGCGTCTACGACCTCAGCGAGACGGCGGTCAGGGCCCTGCCTCTGGCGACGGTCTCGCTGGCCGTCATGCTCTGCTTCACGATGCTGATCTGGAACATCGGGGCCGAGGGGCAGGCCTTCATCGGCGCGCTGACCGCCGCGGCCGTGGTGCGCTATTTTCCGATGGAGGACAGACTCGCGATGCTGTCGCTGATGGCCCTGGCCGCGGCCGTCGCGGGGGGGTTCTGGGCGGGCGTCGCCGGAGTCCTGAAGGCGAAGTGGAACGTCAGCGAGATCATCTCCACCCTCATGCTGAACTACATCGCCATACGGCTTCTGGAGCACTTCGTCTACGGACCGTGGCGCGACCCCTCGTCGCTGGGCTTTCCGATGACCCGGCCGTTTATCCCCCAGGCCAGGCTTCCGCAGCTCTGGGGAACGCGGATTCACATGGGGCTTTACGGGCTCCTGATTCTGAGCGCCTTCATGTGGCTCGCGCTGAAAAAAACCCGATGGGGCTACGAGATTCGCATCATGGGCAGCAACGCGCGCGCGGCGCACTACGCGGGCATGAACTACGCCCGAAGCGTCGTGCTGGTGATGTTTCTGTCGGGCGCTATCGCGGGCATCGCCGGGATGTGCGAGGTCTCGGGGCTCCAGGGGCGGCTTCAGGCCGGATTTTCCGCGCAGTACGGCTACACGGCGATCATCGTCGCCTGGCTGTCCCATCTGAATCCGCCGCTCAGCCTGCTGGTCGCCTTTCTCATCGGGGCCCTGCTGGTCGGGGGCGAGGCGCTCCAGATCGGCATGGGGCTCCCGCTGGCCAGCGTGCAGATTCTTCAGGGACTGATTCTCTTCTTCGTCCTTGGCGGGGAATTTTTCTATAATTATCGCGTCCGGCTGGACTTCGGCCGGCCGGGCTTCGGAGGGGAGCGCTGATGGAAACGCTGGTGTCCATACTCGCGGCGGCGGTGCGCAGCGGTACCCCCATCCTGTACGCCACGCTGGGGGAAATCCTGACGGAAAAGTGCGGAGTCATGAACCTTGGGCTCGAGGGGATCATGCTGATGGGGGCGTTTTCCGGCTTTTTCGTCTCCCTCTCGACCGGCAACCCCTGGCTTGGGCTTGCGGCGGCCTTCGGGGTCGGGATGTGCCTCGGCCTGATTCACGCGTTCATCTCCGTCTCGCTGGGCGGCAATCAGGTGGTCTGCGGCCTGGCGATGACGATGTTCGGGGGAGGGGCCAGCGCCCTCATGGGGAGAGGTTGCATCGGTATGACGATCCGCGGGATCGACGGCTTCAGCATCCCCTGGTTCTCGGAGCTGCCGCTCGTCGGCAGGGTGTTCTTTTCTCAGGACGTCATGGTCTACGCTTCCTACGCTCTCGTGGTCGTCCTGTACTGCTTTTTCACCGCCACCCGCCCCGGGATGAACCTGAGGGCGGTCGGGGAGAACCCGAAGGCGGCGGACGCGATGGGCCTGCCTGTCGCGCGGATTCGTTATCTCTACACCGTTCTGGGCGCCGGGCTGGTGGCGCTGGGCGGGGCGTACATATCGGTCATCTACAACAGATTCTGGGCCGAGAGCATGACGGCCGGCCGGGGATGGATCGCCGTCGCGATGGTCATCTTCGCTGTATGGAACCCCTTCCAGGCGGCCCTCGGGGCGTACCTCTTCGGCGGGGTCGAGGCCTTCCAGCTTCGCCTGCAGGCCGCGGGTACCTCCGTTCCCACGCCGCTCCTGATGATGCTGCCCTACGTCATGACGATACTGGTGCTGCTTTTCATTTCTATCGGCAAGGGCCGCCGGGTCTCCCTGAGCGCCCCCGCCGCCCTTGGAGCGCCTTTTCACAGAGAAGAACGGGAGTGAGGAAACGTGGTTCGGATTTTGATGTACGGAGAGCTGGAGGAGTTGTCCGGGACGCGGGAGGTCGGAGTGGCGGGCGAGCGCGTGCTGGACGTTCTGATATCGCTCTCGTCCCTTTACGGCGAGGTATTTCGTGAGCTGCTGCTGGGGGGGATGGGCGTGACCCGGGTCGCCATTCTGGTCAACGGCGCTCCCGTGCGGCACAACGTTTTCGAGGTCCCGCTTCGGGACGGCGACGTTTTGAGCCTGATGCCCCTCGGCGACTGGGATGACGCGTCCTTTTGAGAAAGACGCGACATTGAGCGGCGCGCCGGAAAAGAAACGATCGGCGGGTCTGAATTACGCGGGTTATCCGCTTCGGCTGGTGATGGCGGCCGCGGCGGCCATGCTCGTGTACTTCTCGGCGGACTCCCATATCCTGAAAAACTGGAACACGGAGGAATCGCTTGTCGTCGAGGCGGTGGACGTGGGGGAGACCCGGGTGACGAGTGACGAAGATCAGGGAGACCGGAATCCCTTTCGAACGATGGAGACCGAGCTGGCGCTCCTGCTTCTGACGGGAGAAAAAAGGGGACAGACCTTTAACATCGTCGTGACTCAGATGGAGGGCAGCGGAATCGAGTTTGGGCGGGGAGGCCGCTACATTTTGCTGTTCGATGCGTTCGACGGCGGAGCGGTGCAGTACTCGATCGCGGACGCGTACCGTGTTCCGTCCGTGGTCGGGTTCATCGTGTTTATCTGCGGGGCGCTGATGGCCCTCGCCGGAAGGTCCGGGGTTCGGGCTCTGGCGGGCCTGCTGCTGTCCATCATTATTCTGCTGTGGGGATATATTCCGCTCGTCGCCTCCGGAAAGCCCCCCATGCCTCTGGCTTTTCTCGCGGTGCTTCTCATCGCCGCCGTCACCGTGTTCTCTGTCGTCCGTCGAAAGCAGGCCCGCCTGGTGGCCCTTCTCGGAACCCTCGGCGGAGCGGCCGGGGCGTTCGCGCTGGGCTGCCTGATGGTGATGCTCTGGCGTCTGACCGGGCTTTCGGCGGAAAACGCCGCGCTTCTGGCCACGACGATGCCGGGCATCGACATACGCGGAATCCTGCTGTCCTCCGTCATTATCAGCGCGATCGGCGCGGTTCTGGACGTGGGAATTTCGATCACGGCCTCGATGTCGGAGCTTGTGGAATACGACCCCGCGATACCGCCGCTCACCCTCTGGACCTCGGGCATCCGCGTGGGCGGCGAGGTTCTCGGCAGCATGATCAACACGCTGATTCTGGCGTACCTGGGCACGTCGCTCCCGATAGCGATTCTGATCTGCAACGCCGGCCCGAGCTGGATCGGCCTGCTGAACGATCCCTACGTGGGACAGGAGATCCTGCAGAGCCTCGCGGGCACGTCGGGCCTGCTGCTGACCATCCCCATCACCGCGACCCTGTTCGTTTTCCAGGAGAAACTCTTTCGACGCGCTGTGGAGGAGAATGCAGAGAATGGGTAAGGGTTCTTACTTCGATATCGGCCGTTTCATTGTTGCACTTTTGGATGATCGTTCAGGTAAGATCGGCGACTTTCGATTCATATAACCATAAAACTTTTCAGGGAGAACAGTGATGAGCAATAACAACTTGCAGCCTGTGTTTTTATGGACGACATTTTACAAAGAGTTTGCTGATGCGCTGTTGAAATATAAAAACAACAGGAAAGAGCTTCTTGCAACTCTCAGCGATATATACAAAAACCTGGAGATCAATTATCCGTTTATGAAAAATGGCAATCCATATGAGGATATATGTCCCTTTACGGTGTTCGGGTGTTTCAATAAAGGGATAACGAACGAGAATCGGATTGCTCTTATGACGGCTATGGGCGACAAATTGGGAGTAACGGCGGCAGTCCCGGATGAATTTGACGGAATTCCTGTTTTGAGCAACATGAACGCCTGGTTTTTTGGCTGTAAAACTGATAGAAAAGGCCGCGATATACCTAACCTTTGGGGCGTTTTTGAAGCGGGAATACACTATGCCGACGCGCCGTCGGACATCACGAGAGCTTCTTTTATTTCCTGTTACGACAGGGCAAGAGTACAGTACGGTATAAAGTGGAATCTCTCTGTCGGGCTGTATTGGATTCGACCATACGCTTTTGTAACGCTTGATGCAGTCGGCAGAGATTTTCTGATGAAAAGAGAATCTTTGACTTCCAATGAATTGGCGAACGTATCCGACCTGAGACAGCCTCCGGACGCAATCACGTATTTACGGCTCGTAGATACGCTGCTTAATTGTTTCAAAAATCAGGATATCTCGTATCACAGCTTCCCTGAATTTTCATACGCTGCATGGCTGGCGGTCGTTGCAGCCAAAGGAAATGGAAAGGTGTTTCCGCTTTCGGATATTTCCCAGGGAAACACGTCTGACACAAACAAAAGGCATTATTGGCTATACTCGCCGGATTCTTTTAACTGGGATGAATTTCATGCGCAGGGTATCATGAGCATAAGATGGGACGAGCTGGGGG
>JAITPZ010000219.1 GCA_031289165.1 Synergistaceae bacterium | reverse complement strand
CGGCCTGGCTTCTGGCGTTCGGGTTTCTGGTCGCCGCGGGCAACGGGCTGCGCTGGTACGAGACCCGGCAGAACATCGACGCCCTTCGCGCCCGTTCCGTCGCCCTCTATCGCGAGGCGTTCGACCCATCGGCGACGGGGCCGATCTCCGACCCGCTGGGCCTCGCCCGGCTCAAAATTGCGGAAATCACGGGAGGGGGCCCCGCGGAAGGCCGTATGATAAGCGAGGTTTTTTCCGACCTCGGGGCGATTTTCGAAAAAAATCCCAGTATGGACGTGACGCTCGACTCCGTGCGCTACAATCCGGACGGGGTCGAATACACGGGATCCGCCCCGGACACGGGGACGATCCAGAGCTTTCGACAGGCCTGCGCGGAGACCGCAACCTCGGCGCAGATAATGAACATGCAGAACGCGCCGGGGATCGGCTACCGGTTCGATCTGAACATCAGGTGGTGAGAAGATATGGCGATGAACTTCGACGTCCGACTTAATCAGGCGCGCTCCGTCATCCGGGGAGAGGTCAACGGAGGAACGCGTTTTATCGTGATGTCGCTCTGCGCCGCGATCGTCTGGATTTCCGTATCCTGGGCGAGCGGGCTGGCCGGAAGCGCCACCTCGACACACAGGCTGCAGCAGGGACGTTACGGCGACCTCGCCCGGCTGGCGGCGGAGTACCGGGCGCTCGCGCCCGAAAGGAAGGTCCGGGAGGCCGGCGAGACGGACACCATGATGGCGTTCACCCAGGTGTCCGAGGAAATCGCGCTGGGCGACCGCGTCAGCCGCATCGTCCCCATGCCCGACGGAAAACGGCTTTCCGTCGAAGTCGTCCGTATCTACGCCCCGGAGCTTACGGACATGATCCGCGAGCTGAGCGTCCGTGGGATTCGCGTGTTGTCGGCCGAGATCCGAGCCCTTCCGGCGGGCGAGGAACGCCTGTTTTCCATCACCGCCATCCTCGCTCCGGAATTGTGAGGCAGAGTCCGAAATATAATACAGCAGAGGTATCGTTATGAAAATAATAAAAATATTACTTAAAGGACTTGTCTTTGCGATCGGGGTTCTGACAGCGGCGTGGATTTTTATGCCCTGGAAACAGGTCGGAGAGGCCGCGCTGCTGATGGCAACGCGCCGACTCGCAGCTCCCGCCTCAATTGGCTGCTCCTCGGTCGAAAGTGCGCCGGGGGGCTTCGTCATCCATGATCTGGACGTCCGCGGCCTGATGAGCGGGCTGATAAACGTCTCCTGCAAATCTCTGACGATCGCCCCCAACCCCGTGGCGTCCCTGTTCAACATGGCCCCGACCTGCGACGTCGCCTTCACCGGCAACGCGCTGGGGGAGATTCTCGTGACGCCGATCAGAAAAATTTCGGGAATAACCTTGGGCGACGGGCGTTTCACCGTCTCGGGAAGCGCGCGCGAGATTCTTCTCGAGGGAGTTCAGAGTAACGGCGAGCTCGCCATGGCCGGGGCGCTGGCGATCACCCCGCGCGCGACTCGGCTCATCGACTGGGCGGACGTCGTGATGAACGTAAAGCTGGAGGCGTTCGAGAAGGACCTCCCCGAGCTGCAGGCCGTGCTGGGACTCCCCCTGCAGCAGGAGGGCCCCGGTCGCTGGGTGCTTCGCAGATCCCGACCGGGCGACGCAAAGGAAGGCGGAGGACAATGAGCGTTAAAAATTCGCGCCCGATACAGGCGCTGCGTTCCGGGTTCAAAAAAATTTTCGGGTTTGGAAAAACGAAGGGCGCCCCGGACGGAAAAGCCAAAAGTTCCTCCGGTTTCTTTCCCGTCGAGGGGAAAATTTACGGGATCTGGAGCTGGATTTTGCCCCTGCTGCTGGGGCTTGCGGTCGGCTGGTTCGGAATGATCTGCCTTGGGGCTTGGCTGGACGGGATCGTCCGGCCTCAGAGGTCTCTCACTACGGCGGTCGCCGATTCCGCATCGTTTACCGAATCTGAAATAATGAACATGACCGCTTTTCTGAACTCCAACCCGTTCCGCATCTCCTCGATGCCGGAAAGGGCCGGAGAGGGCGATTCCGAAAACGGAGAAGACGCCGCCGTCACCATAACGGGAGACCTGGCGACCGCCGTCGTGAAGTGGACCATGCCGGAAATCGGCGCGTGGATTGAGTCGCAGGGCAAGCAGCATCTGATTCTGCTCAACGAAAGTTTCGACGTCTACACACTGGAAAAGGTGACCTACCGGCAGGCGTTTTTCAGAAAGGGCGACGAACAGGTCGTGAAGGATCTGCTCTTCGCGCCCCTCGAGCCCGGCGTGACGCTCGCCTCCCGACCGGCGGGACAGTCCGGCTCTGCCTCGGCCGCCTCGGGCACGCAGGTGGCCGCCGCCGACCCCGGCGGCAAGGAGGGCGCGATCTCCAGCGAGATGGTGCTGCAACTCATGGAGAACCCCTTCGACGAGCTGAAAAAGGTTCGGCTGCGCCCGAAGGAGGGGGAACAGGGCCTGGAGATTCAGTGGATCAACAACGACAGCATTCTGAGCCAGCTTGGAGTACACAAGGGCGACGTCATCCGTTCGATCAACGGCATCCCGTTCAGAAACATGGCCGAGATCACCAACGCCATGAGCTCCCTGCTGAACAGCGAGCGCTTCGACGTCGAGGTTACGCGCGAGGGAAAACCCACCTCCCTGAAGTACGTCGTCCGCTGACGCGATGCGGCGAAATTCACGACGCGGAGGTTTTACGCTGATCGAGGTACTCGTGGCCGTGGCGATCGTCGGCCTCGTGACCGCGGGGGGATTTCGGCTGATCGGCCTGTCCCTGCGCACCCTGAACGATGTCCGGGTGGAGCAGGAGCTGATCAACGAGGCCCAGAAGCTGCACCTCGAATTTCTGACGAAAGAGGACATGCCCGACAGCGGGGAAAAAGACGGTGTAAAATGGAAGGTCGAGATCGACTCCGTACCCGTCGTCAACGATTTGGAGCTGACGTTTCGAAGACTTACCGTAGAATATAAAGACCGGGAGATGGTTCTCTATCTGCCGGAAACCACGGAAAAATGACAGGTGACGACCAGGGGAGTTTTCTTTTCCCCGGAAGGAGGGCAAATTGCGTTACTTAAAAAAATGGACGCCTCGTGCCGGCAGAACCGTTTTCTTTAGATATGCGTCGACTGACCGCGCAGGAGGGATGTTGAGAATTAGTTCCATGATTTCACAGCACTTTAAGAGGTGATCGATTTGAATAAATCTTACGGGAAAAGCCTTGTTGTCGCGTTGGCGGTCTTTTTTCTCGCGTTCGGACCGGGATACGCGTCGGCGGCTCCGGCCAGCGGGAACGGAAATGGAAACGGGAATCAGGCGACCACGGCGGACAGCGCGCAGGATGAAAAGACTCTGATAGAGGCCGCGCAGGCCATGCGCCGGGCAGGGCTCGTGCAGCTTAACTTCACGGACATTGAGCTCGTGAAGTTCGTGCGTTTCATGTCAGAGCTGCTGCAGAAAAACATCGTCGTTCCGCCGAGCGTGACCGCGAAGGTCACCGTCATCTCTCCCAAACCCTCCAGCATCCAGGAGGCCCAGCAGATCATGCTGTCCGTGCTGCAGGCGTACGGTTGGTCCCTGCAGGACATGGGCACCTATTTCAGGCTTGCCCAGGGCGGAGTCAGCACGGGCGCCGACGTCAGCAGGGGCAGGGGCAGTCCGGGGCCCGGAGAACAGACCGTCACCCACATCGTGCCTCTCGACTACATCACCGCGGACTACGTGGTGCAGACGCTGCAGCAGACCTTCGGGCAGACCGTCATCGCGCTTCCCGTCGGAAACGGACGCGACATCATGCTCCAGGGGCGCGCTGTGGACGTCAACAAGAGCGTGCAGATCATCCGCGGCATCGATGACCGAAGAAACGTCAAAACCAGCAGGGCGTTCATCCTGGAGTTCGGCGACCCGGCGACCGTCGCCAACCAGCTCAACGCGATCGCCCAGACGGGCGGTCATCTGCGCGGCCTCACCGCCATCCCCGACCCGAGCAGCCGAAAGGTCATCGTCGTAGCCGAACCCGCCATCATCGCCGACGCCGCGCTGATCATCAGGGAGCTGGACGTCCTGCCCAACAAGGCGGGGGATTTTCACGTCTACAAGCTTCAAAATATCGACGCCACGGCGGCGGCCGAGCAGATCGGCAAAGTGCTGGCCGCCTCGGCCATGCTTCAGCCGAACCAGGACGGCAAGTACCCCGCGACCGTCGTTCCCGACGTGACGACCAACAGCCTGATCTTCGCGTCGAGCCAGCGACAGTACGACGCGCTCGAAAAAATTCTCATGGAAATCGACGTCCAGCCCAAGCAGGTCCTGATCCGCGGCTTTCTGGCGGAGGTCAACGTGAGCAACCTGGACAAGGCGGGCATCGACTGGTCCATCATGGGCGGTCAGATGTGGGATAACTTCATGCTGGGCGGAATGGGACAGTTGGGCGAGGGCGCCATCCCCAGCCAGTTCATGGAGTGGTTCAACGAGCTTTCCCGAAGCGAGGAAATGGTCGAACGCAACGGATCGACCTACTCCGTGACCAACTACAAGCCCCTGGCCCTGGTCTACACGACCATAGAGATGCTGAAAAAATACGATGCCGTGAACATCCTCTCCGTCCCGCGCCTGATGTGTACTGACAACAAGGAAAGCTCGTTCCAGGTCGGGCAGGTCATTCCCGTTTTGAAGGGCTCCACGTCGGAGCTTTCCAATCCGGGCGCGGTGCAGCAGAACATGGACTACAAGGACACGGGGCTAACCCTGACCGTGACGCCGCATATCCGCAGCGGCAACCTCGTGGCCCTCGACATCGAGCAGACGACGGAGGACGTCCTCACCGCCACCACCTCCGTGACGCCCGTCACGGCGAAACGCAAGGTAAAGACGTCGGTCGTCGTCGAGGACGGCGAGACCATCATCCTCGGGGGCATGGTCAAGGAGACGGAAAAATCCCTGAAACGCCGCGTGCCCGGCCTCTCCTACATCCCGCTGATCGGCAGCCTCTTCCAGAAGGTCTCCAAAGAGAAGGAAAAGGTCGACTTCATCATCTTCCTGACGCCTCAGATCATCCGCAACACCGAGGAGATGCGCCAGGTGACGAGCCAGACGGCCATGATTTCGTCCGACATCGTGGAACGCCCGCACATGAGCCCCCTCGAGACGGAAGTGGACAGACGCTTCGGCGAGCTGTACAAAAAAAGCCTGAAGAATCAGAAATGAGCGCTGTGGAAAGAAGTACGACGGACACAAACACGGTACGGGTTCCGGAGGATCCACAGTCTCTGAATTTGTCTTTCATAGACCCCCTGCCTCCGGATTCGGAGCTTTTGGAGTCGGAGGCGCCGGAGCCGCAGAGCGCCGGGACAACGGGTGGCGCGCTTCCCGAGGCCAGAGAGGTTGCCGCTCTCATTCCCGAGGCGATGGGGCTCGACCTCCTGCGCTCCGCGAAGATCGTGCCCCTGCGCGTCGAGGACGGAATACTGATCGTCGGCGCGACATCGTTCGACGCGTTTCCGAAGGCTCAGATGCTGGGTGTGGCGATGGGGCTGCCCATAGACCTGGAGCTCCACCCGGACAGGGATATTTCGGAACTGTTGCGCACGCTCTACGACATCCGAAGCGTCGCTACCGACGAGGCGGCCAAAAACATGGAGGGCATCGAGGACATCGACGACCTGAACCGCGAGGACGTGTTGAGCGACTCCGTAGACGTCCCCGTCATTCGCCTCGTTAACGGCCTCTTCGTCGACGCCCTGAAGCAGCGGGTGACGGATATTCACGTGGAGCCCTACGAGGACGAGGTCCTGATTCGATTTCGCATCGACGGAGTGCTGCAGGACCGCCTGCGTCTGCCGCGGACGCATCAGGCGCCTCTGACCAGCCGCATCAAGGTCATGGCGAAGATGGACATCGCCGAGCATATGGCCCCGCAGGACGGACGCATCGGCATCACGCTGGGCGACCACGCCGTCGACATTCGCGTCGGGCTCATTCCGACGCAGTACGGCGAGCGGATCGCCATGCGTATGCTGGACAAGGGCCACGGGCTCCTGACCCTGGAGGACCTCGGCATGGAGAAAAACGAGCGAACGGTCATGGAGGGCCTGATCTATCGCCCGCACGGCATGATTCTCTTCACGGGACCGACGGGCTCGGGAAAGACCACCAGCCTGTACGCCATCCTCCAGGCCCTCGCCAGGCCGGAGGTCAACATCATTACGGTCGAAGATCCCGTGGAATATGCCCTGCCCGGCGTCGCGCAGATACAGGTGAACGAAAAGGCGGGCGTGACCTTTGCCTCGGCCCTGCGGTCCATTCTGCGTCAGGACCCCGACATCGTCATGATCGGAGAGATGCGCGACTTCGAGACGGCCCATATCGGCGTCCAGGCGTCCCTCACCGGACATCTGGTCCTCTCGACGCTGCATACCAACGACTCCATCGGCGCGGTCATCCGGCTCGTGGACATGGGGATCGAGCCCTATCTGGCCGCGAGCTGCATCATCGGAACTGTCGCCCAGCGTCTCGCGCGGCGTCTGTGCGCGCACTGCCGCCGGGAGACGACCGCCCCGGCGGTCATGGCGCGCCAGGGCGTCAAAAAAGCCTGGGAACCCGCGGGTTGCCCAAAGTGCAACGGGACGGGCTATCATGGCCGAGTGGGGCTTTACGAGCAGTTCGTGATCGACGAGGAGATTCAGGAGGCGATCGCCGCGGGGGCCCCGGCCTCCAGGCTCCGTGAGGTCGCCCGCACCCGGAGCTTCAGAACCCTCTGGGAGATCGGACTCGAAGCCGTGGAGAGCGGAAAGACGTCGCCCGACGAGCTGGTCCGTGTGGCCGGAGAGGAGTAGGGACGTTGCCTTATTTCAATTACTCAGGTTATGACAGCAGAGGAAAACAGACGAAGGGAACCGTGGAGGCCTCCTCTTCGACGCAGGCCGTGGAGCGCCTGACGGAGCGGGACATCGTCGTCGTCGAAATTTCGCAGGCCGTGGAGAAGGCCGCGCGCCGAAAGCCCAGGCTGATGACGCTGAACGCCCACATCATGTTCTGCCGCTCCCTCGCGTCGTACCTGCGATCGGGACTTCCTCTGAGCGACGCTCTGAAAATTCTGGGCAAACAGAGCCACGACAAGCGCGTCTCCTCCGTGTTCAGCGACGTGCTGGCCGCGGTCGAGGGGGGAAAAAAATTTCACGCCGCCCTGGCCGAGAGTGGCGCGTTTCGGGAGACCCTCTGGCGCGTCGTGGAGTCGGGCGAGCAGAGCGGTTCCCTGATAGCCGTTCTGGAGCAGGTCGCCCAGCAGTTCCGCATGGAGGAAACCCTGAGCCGCAAAATCAAAAGCGCCATGACCTACCCCATCGTCATGATCGTGGTCGGTGTGGGCGTCGTCGCCTTCCTGCTGAGTTTCGTCGTTCCTAAGCTCGCCACGATGTTCGAGGACATGGGGCAGCTTCTGCCCCTGCCGACGCGCATTCTGCTGGCCATGTCGCACTTTCTCAACACCTTCGGCCTGCCCCTTCTGATCGCGCTTCTCGTATTCTGGCTGATCCAGAGGCGGCGCGGCAAAAAAATGACCCTGCCCTTCATGAAGGGAATCCGCGAGCGCCTGACCCTGGCGCTGATCATGTCCCACCTCGCCACGCTTCTGAAGTCGGGCATTCCCCTGGTGCAGGCGTTGCGCATGGCGTCCTCCATGGACACCCGCTCCCAGCGCTGGCTGGACATCGCCGACCTGGTCAGGGCGGGACACCGCTTCGACAGGGCGCTCGAAAAACAGAATTTCCCGGAGGAGGTCGTCTACATCGTCCGCGTGGGCGAGATGGGCGGCGACCTGACGGAGTCCCTGACCAACGTGGGGCAGAACAACTGGGAGATCGCGCAGACTCAGATGGAGCGCCTCGCGACTCTGATGGAACCCGCAATGGTGCTGATCCTGGGGGTCTCGGTGGGGTTTATCGTTCTGGCGATACTTCTGCCGATTTTCAACTTATCCGGTATGGCGAAATGACGAGGAGGTTTGTGTGATGCAAAAATTCGAGGAGAGACAGTATAAACGTTTCACAAAAAAGCGGAGAAAGGGTTTTACCCTGATCGAGATCATGGTGGTCGTGGTCATCATGGGCATTCTGGCCACGGTGTCGACGGGCGTCGTCATCGCTCGTCTGGAGGAGGCCCGGCGCACGACGGCGAAGGTGCAGATCGAGGGGTTCGTGACGGAACTCGACATGTACCGCCTGCACAACGGCGTCTACCCGACCACGCAGCAGGGACTCGACGCTCTGGTGAAAAAACCGACCATCGCCCCGATACCTCGAAGATATCCGAGCGAGCCCTACATGAGGAACATCCCTAACGATCCCTGGGGAAACTCCTACATCTATCGCTGCCCCGGAGAACGGGGGGCCTTCGATATCGTCGCGGTAGGACCTGATGGCGAAGAGGGCGGAGAGGGAAGGAACGCGGACATCAACAACCACGATGCGCTGTAACTTCGCGTTATGCCTCCGAAAATAAAGTTGAACCGAAACCCGGGGCGTTTCTGCCGTCGCCGGCGGGCTTTCACGTTGGTCGAACTCCTGATCGCGATGGCCATCATCGCCCTGATGGCCGTTATGGTTCTGCCTCGTGGATTTTTTTCCTTCGAGGCCCCCATGCGCGCGATGCAGCGGACCGTTATGGAGCTTTCCGACATTGCGCTGGACGGCGTCAGCGTGCGCATAAGGCTCGACGCCGACGAAAGGGCCGAGACCGGACGCGTCGTCGTTGAGGTTCTGTCGAAGGTGGAGGACCGCTTCGACCCGACGAAATTCACTCTGGAGTGGACGCCGTTACAGGTCACCTCCCCCCCGGAGGGAGACCACTGGCGTCTCGACCCCCCGATCATCTACTTCTTTAAAGACGGAACCTGCACCCCGGCGCGTATCCTGCGCGCCGACAGGGACACCCGCATTTCGGAGGGAGAGTCCGCGCTTTTAACCGTGACAGGTTATCTGTTCGAGGAAAAGATATAATCTCAGGAAAAAGGAGGAGGCGATAAGGATGATCGACGTTCTGGACCTTGCCGGGTATCTCCTTTATCTGAACAGGGAAGAAGCGGAGCAGGCCGGCGATGAGGCGGTATCGAGCATCGACCCCATGAAACTGCAAAAACTGCTGTTCTACTGCCAGGGTTATTCCCTCGCTCTTACCGGAGAGCCCCTGTTCGAGGATCCCATTGAAGCCTGGCAATACGGCCCGGTAGTGAGAAAAGTTTATAAGCGGTATCAGAAATACAGGGGATCGTATTTGCCGTTGAATTTAGTCGAAACCCCTCCCCCTCTGAATGACTGTGCCGCGAGCATCGCGCGGCTGGTTATGCGCGATAAGGGGAAATTTTCCGCAGCCGCTCTGATGAAAATGACACACGAAGAGCCCTCCTGGCAGGAAGCCAGGCAAAAGGAAAAAACCGCCTGTGGATACAACCCATTTGCCTGCGAACTCCTGTCGCTGAAAAAAATGCGGCAGGATTTCGAAAAAGACCTCACCGCCGAGATGTCGGACGAAGAAGAAAAAAAATTATGGAACTCCGCGGGACGTGAACCGACAGAGGAGGAATGGAAAGAAATTGCCCTCTCAATTTAACAGGGGCGATATCTTTTACGCGGATTTTCCCTTTGAGGAAAATTCCGGTAAATCAAAAGAACGAACTGTTTTTGTATGGGGAATTCACCCAAACGGGGAAGAGGTTTTGGCCAGTAAGATCACCAGCGTAATTCGAGGACTCAAATGGGAAGTGCTTCTAAGCCCCGGAACGCACAGCGGAATAAAAAAACTCTGCGTTGTGAGAGTTGACCAAACCCGATATCTTTCGATCAGGGCATTTTGCATCCCCCTCCTGGGAACGCTGAATCCATTTGAAATTGCGGCTGTGGAACAGCTTTTCAGGGAATTTACTTCTCCGCCGGCAAAGGAAAACTCTCCAACTTCGACCTGACAGACCGATAGAATCACGAAAAAAGCTGAAGAATTTCTCAATAATTTTCCCATAATCTGACAGGTAGTTTTTATGGTTTTTCAGATCAGGGTAAGGAGGGACTGTCATGTTCTTGGGTGTTACGTGATGCGCGTATTCGAATGCACGGGTCTGCATTAACGGATCGACCGGGACATCGGACAGAAAAGTCTCCTGAAAATTCGAGGCGCTGTTCTCCGCATCGAATTTTCCCCTTCGGATACGCTGCTTCTCCTGTCTTTCGCTGCCCGCCGATCCATCGATTATTATGGAATGATCAAATGGAGGTATCGTCGATGGATAAAATTTTGACCTCCCGCCAGGGGCCTTTGGTGGCCGGCGGGTTCCTGGGCGCGATCGCGGCGCTGCTGGTTTTTTGGGGCAATCCCGGCAACATGGGCTTCTGCGTGGCCTGCTTCACGCGCGACATCGCGGGAGCCCTCGGGCTTCATCGGGCGGGCATCGTCCAGTATCTTCGTCCGGAAATTCCGGGCTTCATCCTGGGTTCATTCGTCTCCGCCCTGGCGTTTCGGGAGTACGCGCCCCGCAGCGGGTCCTCCCCGATTGTGCGCTTTTTCCTCGGAATTTGCGCCATGTTCGGCGCGCTCGTATTCCTGGGATGTCCCTGGAGGGCCTATCTGCGGCTGGCCGGCGGAGACTGGAACGCGCTTTACGGCATCGGCGGTCTGGCGGTCGGCGCGCTGATCGGCATCGCGTTTCTGTGGAACGGATTCAGCCTCGGCGCCGCGGAGCGCAACCCGAAGGCGGCGGGGCTGGTCATGCCCTTCCTGGCCCTCGTGCTGCTGGCGTTCGTTTTTCTGAGGCCTCTCTTCGGGCCCGAGGGAACAGGTCCCGTGTTCTTCTCCAAAGAGGGCCCCGGCTCGCAGCACGCTCCCCTTCTGATTTCGCTGGGCGCGGGGCTGATCGTGGGCTGGCTGGCGCAGCGCAGCCGCTTCTGCACCGTGGGCGCGCTCCGCGACCTCTTCATGATGGGGGACGGGTATCTGTTCAGGGGGCTCGTTTCCTTCGTCGTCGCGGCCTTCGCGGTCAACTACGCCCTGGGGCAGTTCCATCCTGGCTTTGAAAAACAGCCGGTCGCCCACACGCAGGAGCTCTGGAACTTTCTGGGCATGGTTCTGTCGGGCCTGGCCTTCACGCTCGCGGGCGGGTGTCCCGGGCGCCAGCTCATCATGGCGGGCGAGGGCGATGGGGACGCGGCCTCGTTCACCGTCGGAATGCTGACGGGCGCGGCCCTCGCCCACAACTTCAGCGCGGCCTCCAGCGGCGCCGGAGTGGGAGCTTACGGCATTCCGGTCACGATTATCGGCATCGTCGTCTGTCTGCTGGTCGGCTTCGGCTGCCGCACGGCCCGGGCCTGAGAACAGGAGGTACGAAAATGAGCGACACTCTAACCGTCAACGCCTCGGGGCTTTCCTGCCCGCAGCCCGTCATGGAGACCAAAAAAATTCTGGACAAAACGCCCTCCGGCAGAGTGGCGGTTCTCGTCGACACCGCGACCTCCCGCAACAACGTCGCCCGCTTCGCCGAAAACAAGGGTTGGAAGGCCGTCGCGGAGGAACGCGAGGGAGGCTACAGGGTGATACTGGAAAAGTAAACAATTGGAAGAGGAAGTACCCGACCCCGCGGAGAGAACGAAACACATATTGAGAGTCGCCGTACCCCCGGCAAAGCGAGGGTGCGCGACTCGCTCTTTATCCTCGGTTTTTGAATGGTTGGGGCAGGCTTCGGCTTTTCCGCCTTTCAATACTCCCCTCGCGGTCTCCCGGGGTAAACGCATGAGCATAATAGCAGTATCTTGCAAAAACTAACTTTGCGTATTTTACCCAGGTATTTTTACATAAAAGATAAATTTAGTCATATCAATATCTTACACCCTGGTGCGTTTACCCTGCGCGGTCTCCCCGCGGTCTTGACAATGAGGGACCCGTTAGTATACTACTGAAATGAATACCTGCTGAAAAAAGCCCGAAAGTTTAAAGAAAAAATGGGGTGGGAGACCGGGAGAAGAAAAGCGTTTTTGTCGCGGGGAGCGCCGACGCGTAAGGGACCTGCTTCCCGTTAACAGCGTGAATGACTCTCAGGAGTCCTGTGGCCGCGGCGGCGAGCGTTTGCCTGTGGCCGGTTTTCTGGTACTTATTTTGTGAATTTTGCGAGGAGACTGAATATGTTCAAAAAATGGATGCTTGTTCTTATGGCTCTGCTTGTGGCTCTCAGCCTGGCAATCCCCGCTTCGGCGGCGGAGACAGCGAACGACCTGGACGCCAGGTATCGCGATGACGACGGCGATTTGACCGCCGACGCGCCTTTGGATCCCAAAGATTGGGAGAATCCCGACGTGCTTGTGTTTGCCGACGCGCCCCTTGAGGACGTCGCCGAGTTCCGGACCATCTACGCCGGGTTTTTGGACTTTCTATCTCAGAAGACCGGCAAAAAGGTCGAATATCGCGTTCTGGACACCAACTCCGGCGGTATCGAGGACATGCGCGCCGGGCGTCTGCACCTGGCCAGCTTTTCCACCGGCGCCACCTGCTACGCCGTAAACCTGGCGGGCTATGTGCCCATAGCGGTCAAGGGCGATGAGAAATCGTTCCAGGGCTACCGCCTCATCGTGCTGGTCAAAAGCGACAGCCCCATCCAGGATCTGGAGGATCTCAGAGGCAAAAAGGTCGCTCACACCTCCCCGACTTCCAACTCCGGACACATCGCCGCCGTGGCTCTGTTTCCCCAGGAGGGGCTCACGCCGGGCGAGGACTATGAAATCGTTTTCGCCGGCAATCACGAGAAGGCCATACTGGGCGTGGGAACGGGCGAGTACGAAGCCGCCTGCGTCGGCTCCAGTCTGTTCGAGCGCGTCGTCAGCGGCGGGGACGCCAGGGAAGCGGACTATCGAATCGTCTGGGAGAGCAGTACGTTCCCCACGTCGTCTTTCGGCTATGCCCATGACCTGCACCCGGAGCTGGTGGGAAAGATCAAGGAGGCCTTTTTCGAGTATCGGTTCACCCCTTCAATGATCAAGACGTTCGGTGGAATGGATCGCTTCTCCCCCATCACCTACCTGCGGGACGAGAAGGTCGCCCGTCTCATTGCCGGCGCGGGGGGCGAGAAATTCGACGAAGCGGGTCTGAAGGTCATGGCTGAGGCCGAAAATCAAGCCCTCGAGAAGAAAAAGGCCAAACCGTAAACAGGCTACTGCCTTCAGCGGGACCGAAGGGGTCTTGATCTCTGAGGCGTATCTGTATGAAGCTGTCAGACCGCGCGCATGCCGCTGAAGCTATACTTGAAACGGTCACAAATGGCGGGAATATATCAGCCTGCCATCTGTGACCGTTTCAAGTATAAAGATCGGGGCTGATTTTAAAGCTGGAGAGGCAGAGCACAGCTGCTCATTGGTCCTCTTTCGTTATTCAGTGCTTCCCCAGGTAGATGGCGAGGGTCTTTATGACCTCGTCCAGGTCCACAGGTTTACCCAGGTGTCCGTTCATGCCGCAGGCGAGGCATCGCTCCACGTCCTCGCGGAACACGTTGGCGGTCATGGCGATGATGGGCAGGGTATCCGCGCAGGGCAGTCCCGAGGCGCGAATTTGTCGCGTGGCTTCGTACCCGTCCACTTCCGGCATGTTCAGGTCCATTAAAATCAGTTCGTATTTATCGGGGGCGGCCTTAAATTTGGCCACGGCTTCCTCGCCGTCAAAGGCGAATTCAATGACCACTCCGGTGGGCTCCATCAGGGCGGCTATGATTTCCCGGTTGATATCCACGTCCTCGGCGATCAGGATGGATTTGCCGTCGAAAATGCCGTCCATGGAGTCCTCCGCCGCTTCAGGCGTATCACGGGGAGCTTCATCCTGTTTATTCTGCACCTTCACGCAGTCGATCAGAGTGGAGGGGGACCCTTGGTCCTCTTTCGTTATTCGGTGCTTCCCCAGGTAGATGGCGAGGGTCTTTATGACCTCGTCCAGGTCCACGGGTTTGCCCAGGTGTCCGTTCATGCCGCAGGCGAGGCATCGCTCCACGTCCTCGCGGAACACGTTGGCGGTCATGGCGATGATGGGCAGGGTATCCGCGCAGGGCAGTCCTGAGGCTCGAATTTGTCGCGTGGCTTCGTACCCGTCCACTTTTGGCATGTTCAGGTCCATTAAAACCAGTTCGTATTTATCGGGGGCGGCCTTAAATTTGGCCACGGCCTCCTCGCCGTCAAAGGCGAATTCAATGACCGCTCCGGTGGGCTCCATCAGGGCGGCTATGATTTCCCGATTGATATCCACGTCCTCGGCGATCAGGATGGATTTGCCGTCGAAAATGCCATCCATGGAGTCCTCCGCCGCTTCAGGCGTCGTCTCAGACGTCGCCTCAGGCGTATCACGGGGGGCTTCATCCTGTTCAGCCCGTGCATTCTGTTTATTCTGCACCTTCAGGCACTCCTCGACGCAGTCGGTCAGAGTGGAGGGGAACAGGGGTTTTTGCAGGAAACCGGAGATGCCCGCCGCGCGTGCGTCGCTCTCCACTTTGGCGTAGTCTCCGTTCGTCATCAGAACAATGGCGGAGGCGACGCCACGCCCCGCGATTTCCTTCGCCAGTTCAACACCGTTCATGCCCGGCAGGCGCAGGGCCATAAAGACGATATTAAAAGGGGTCGCCAGGCTCTTATCAATCGCTTCAAGGGCGCTTTCTCCGCTGGAGGCTCTTTCGCAGCGTATATCGTACGGCGCGAAAACGGAGGCGAACAGCTCGAAGATTTCCGGCGCGCCGTCCACGACCAGCACGCGCAGATTTGCCCAACCCTGTGACCCTTGCGGGACGCACGGCGCGTTCCCGGTTTTTTGGACTTCAATGCTGAAGAAGAACGATGAACCCCGATCGATCTCGGATTCCACCCAGATCGTGCCGCCCATCAACTCGATGATCCGCCTGGAGATGGCAAGGCCAAGCCCGGTGCCGCCGTATTTGCGCGCAACGCCGCCGTCCACCTGCTCGAATGGCATGAAGAGGCGCTGTTTCTGCTCTTCAGATATGCCGATGCCCGTGTCTCTGACCTCGACGAGAATGGTGCAGGCCTCCTCCGTCTCGGTGGTCTTTTGAGCGCGCAGGGTGATGGAGCCCTCTTCCGGCGTAAACTTGACCGCGTTGCCCAGCAGATTGGTGATAACCTGGGTCAAACGCTGCTCGTCGGCGATGACGTGCGTCGGCATGTCTTTATCGATGCTGACAAACAGATCCTGGTTCTTCTCCTCCAGTCGAAAACCGATGACGTTGATCACGCGCTGAAGCATTTTCTCGAAGTCGACCTCAGCGCAGGACAGCTCCAGTTTATCAGCCTCGATATTGGACATATCCAGAATATCGTTGATGATGCCGAGAAGGTGCTGCGAAGCCTCGCCGATCCGGGTCAGACAATATTTCATACGGTCCGCGTCATCCGAAAGCAGGCCGATGGAGGACATGCCGATAATGGCGTTCATGGGGGTGCGCATCTCGTGACTCATCCGGGACAGGAAGTCGCCTTTGGTTCGGCTGGCCGCCTCCGCGTCGGTTCTGGCCCTGGTGAGCTGGGTCACGTCGTTGAGGATCAGCATGACGCAGACCTGGCTCCCGCCCCAGTTTTCCACGTGAGCCGTATCGCCACCGACATGCCACAGGCTGAGGTTGTAGTTGCACTCCTCGCCGTCGACGTCCCGGATATTCACCTCCGCCTTGAACGTGTTCTTCTCTCTTCTGTTTCCCTCTTCGCCCTCGGGGATGAATAAAGACGCTGCCTCGAGGGGCAAATCGTCGGAGATGCCCGACAGGGCGGACAGCAGACGCGGATCGTCTTTTTCGAGGCCGTGGCGTTCCAGCAGGCCGTTCATGGTCCTGTTCAAATAGAGAACCCGGCGCGATTCGTTCAGAAACATCAGGGCCTCGGGCATGATGTCCAGATGCGAACAAAATACGTCCAGAGTGGCGTTGATTCCCGAAAGGATAAGCCGGTAATCTCCCTGGTACGCGGCGTGGTTCGCCCGTTCTCTCAGTTTTCCTTCCCTCGCCCCGCTGGTGAGCTGGCCGATCTCCTGAATCAGGCTCTGGATGGAGTTGGACATGGCGAGAAAGGTCGTGCCGAGCCGGCCAATTTCGTCCCGCCGGTCGATGAGTTCCGGAGGCAGCAGGTCTCCGAATTCCCCATTGGCCAGTTTATCCGCGCTGCCGGCGATGGCCCCCAGAGGAACGGAAAGAATCCTGCGAATGAAAAGAGTCAGAAAAACGGAAAAGGCCACAATTGATACGAAGGTAATCAGCACTCCGGTGGTCTGGGCCTGCCTTGCGGCAGCGGTGAAGTCGCTGCGCGGCGCCTGGATGCCCAGGGACCACAGAGTACCCCGGATGGGTGAAAAACTGACGAATATTTTATCCCCAACGCCGTCGATCTCCATGGAGCCGATCAGTCCCTGTTTCATGGGCACGAGCACCATCTCCGTCGCCGGGCCGAAACCCAAATTGTCGGCGTCGTCTTCCCGGCTGAACACTTTGCCCATGTCCCTGTGCGCTATCAGCCGGCCCTGATTGTTGATGATA
>JAITPZ010000212.1 GCA_031289165.1 Synergistaceae bacterium | reverse complement strand
CCGCGGTCTCCAGCGACTGGCCGCCGAAGTACATTCCCACGATCTTCCCGGAAGAGGGATCCTTTATCGGAGAGTAGGCGCCCAGGTAGGCTTTGCCGAAGAGCTCGATCTCCGTGAGGTAATCCTTCCCGTCGCGCAGAACGATCTGCTGCACGGCCTCCGAGGCGTCCGTTCCCGTGACGCGCTTTCCGTTTTCCAGAATCGTCGTGTTGATCCGGGTCTTCCCCGCGAACACCGTAAATTCGTTGCCGAACACCGCTTTGATCTGGTCGAGAAAAGACTCTCTCTCAAAGGACATCGCCACCCGGATCATGCCGACGATCTGCCCGTCGCTCCTTTTGATCGGGGTCGCGCAGTAATATCCCAGCTTCGATGACGGCCCGCTCATCATCATCTCCACCTCTTCCCCCTTCAGGGCGCGTTTGACGATCTCGTCGTCGCCGATGTAGTCGCCGTATTTTTCGCGATTGTTCCCCCGCGCTATGACGGTTCCGTCCGGCAGAGCGGCGACCATGACGTCCACGCCCGACCCCTGCATCAGCGAGGTCATGTCGTTGAGCAGGGCCTCCCTTTCATGGTTTGCCATGTGCATGGCGAACACGGCGTTTTGCTCGATATGGTCCCGGAAAGATCTGACTTTCTGCATTTCCATCTCGGCGGAGTTCTTCAGTATATAGAGCCCCTGAAGCGCGTCCTCCCTCGTCGCATCCGTAATATAGTTGCGGAGAAAGTACGTACTCGTCGCGGCCGTCCCGAAAATGGCGATCAGGACGATCGCAAAGGTGGCAAGGATAATCTGCGTTCCGATTTTCAGATTTTTCAATTTTTCCAGCTCCTCAACAGGGTCTCAAAATGCGGGCACAATGCCCAGGCTGCTCAGTTGCGTTTCGATGTAGCTCCTGACCTCGGGAGAATTCAACGCGCCGGCCAGAGCCCGAAGCGCCGGCCTGTCCGCGTCGGCCTTCCGAACGACCAGTACGTTGGCGTAGGAAGAGCTTGCTTCCTCGAGGAAGAGCGCGTTTCTCAGGGGGTTCATGCCGGCCTGAATGGCGACGTTCGCGTTGATCACCGCCGCCGCCGTCTCTCTGAGCGTCGAGGGAAGCTGCTGCGCGTTCAGGGCGACGATCATCAGGTTTCTGGGGTTTTCCGTTATGTCCGTCAGCGCGAGGTGCGGCCTGTTCCTCACTTTTATGAGACCCGCCTCGTCAAGCAGGCGAAGCGCTCTCGTCCAGTCCGACGGGGCGGCGGGCAGCGCCACGACCGCGCCGTGAGGAAGCTGGGCCACGGATACGGCGTTTCTCGAATAGAGTCCCATCCGTTCGACGTGAACCCTGGCCAGCCACGTAAAGGCGTAGTTCATGGCGAGAATCTGGTCGTTGAGATAGGGAACGTGCTGAACGAAGTTGGCGTCGAGGCTGCCGTCGCCCAGCGCGATGTTGGGCAGGACGTAGTCGAAAAACTCCTGAATCTCGACGGTATACCCCTCTTTTTCGAGGAGCGCGCCCGCGACCTTCATGATTCCCGCATGGGGAACCGGACTGACGCCGACCACGATTTTCTTTCCGTCTGCGGCGTAAGAAGCCGCAGACAACACCAGCACCAGCGCCATTGCGGCGCCCAAAATCCTGCCTCTGATTTTCATATCGATACCCCCCGTATCGCATGACAATCCGGACATGTCCGGATTCAATTTTTTCCAAAGATCACTTGCGACTCGCTCATATTGGAGAAAAAACACGTATCTTACAGTACGTATTTAATACTAGTTTATGGAGGAGGGGATTGTCAATATCGCGGACACCGTCTCGAATCCGGATTTGCCGATTGGAAACAATAATATCCCGCTTTACCGGTACGGTCGAACGCATGAAGGCCATAAAAAACGCCTCTCCCCGGGAACGGGGGGAGGCGTTGCGCCCGCAAACGCGATCGAGGTTATGACGGGGGGGCGTGAAAATCCGCTCTGCGCTCGTCTACGACCTGCCGGGCCCATTCGAGCCTTTCCGGAGGGCTGCCGTGAGCCAGGGTTTCTCTGGCTTCCTGAAGCCTGCCAAAATACTCGTCAAGCTCCTTTCCTACCGTTTCCCATTCGTCGGGAGCCAGCGTGACTTCGACGGACCACTCGTCAAGTATCCATTTCGCCGGCTCTTTCCAGCCTTTTCGACAGCAAAAACTTCGCGGCAGCATTCTTGTCCTCGCCTCCATGTCGATTCACCCTCTTTCGCGTCGCCGTCGCATATGCCTGATATCATAATATCACCGCTTTTAACTATTATAACATCAGGCATTTGTTTTCAATTTGGTGCCGGCCGCCACCGCAGGGCTCACAGGCGCAGGGGTTCGACCGTACGATTGAAGTTTTTTATGCAAAAAAACAACGAGCGGCGCGAATCAACCGGACTTACGTGATTCGCGCCGCTCGTTACAGCTATGGTATAACATATTATCCTGTATAACGTAAGGGTTCATGTCGATAACGCAAAGCAAAAGCGGACCGCTGTCTGAATCTGAAGATAAACGCGGCCGGCAGCTAAAGTAAATATTGAAGGCATGATTCAGAATCATCCCGTTGCCCGGAGCACCCGACAGCTCGCCGCGGTCAGACGCTCCGGGAGTTTCCCGTCTTTATGTCATTCGACGCGCCTGTCGCCGCCGGTTGCCGTGACGATCCAGAAATGCGGGGTGATGACGCCGCAGAGGATGAGCAAATAGACGAAGCCCCCCGCGAAGTACCTCATGTTTCCGTCAGCGCTGTTCAAAAAATTCACCGCGGCTGAGTGCGTGGCCGGGCCTATCGCCTCCGCCACGCCCAGGATGAAGCGGTTGGGGAAGTTGAGAACCTCCCGCACGGATGGATTCATGGCCGCGTCGGCGGCTTCACCGCCCCAAAGGACACAGAAGACGGCGGCAACCGTTCGCCGTATCTCCATACTTACAACCCATTACCAAAGCGTGTGAATCCCATGCCTCTGTATTGCTCTCCTATTTGATTCGAGAGGTATTCCTCGAAGGTAATACGGCGCTCGGTCATTCTTTGTCCAACGCCTCGCCCACTGGTCACAAATTCAACATTTG
>JAITPZ010000210.1 GCA_031289165.1 Synergistaceae bacterium | reverse complement strand
CGCGGCATTCGCCGCGACGGTAAAAAGAAGGAAGAGGACAGCGAGAGCGCAGACCCTGAAACGCGTTTTTCTGATGGTGTTCAAACCGGGCGGAAAACAAAACATGCCGTATACTTCGTCTCCTTACATTTAAGTAGCTTACGCTTTTGCCGTACATGAGGTATCATACCTGATATTTATTGAATTTGGAAAACCTCCGGCTCTGCGGGGGCATGGTGCTTCTTCGAAACTTTTTGGGGATGTGAGCCCGTTGATGTCAGGTCTCGTTCAAACGAGTGTTTCGTCGATGTGCGAATGTCGGCAGAAAACGCTTTTCGTCATTTTGACTTCATGCTTTTGATTTCGGAGCGACCATGAGACCATGTATTGTCGATGCCCATTACGATTTGCTGTACGACGTTTTTCGCCTTCGAAGGAAGGGAGAAAGAAAGGTCGTGGAGCGCTTCTACCTCGGGGACCTGCGGACCGCCGGCGTAAATGTTCTGATCTGCTCTCTGTTCGTTCCGAACGAGTACGTGCCGGAGATGGCCCTGCGGGTCGCTCTCGATCAGATCGGGATGTTGCACTGCGAGATAGAGGAGTCCCCGAACCTTTTCGCGCTTTGCCGAAACGCCGCGGAGGTGAGAAGGACCGTCGACGCGGGGCGGACGGCGCTGCTTCTTTCTTTCGAGGGAGCGGACCCTCTGGGAAGCGACCTGGTTTTGCTGCGCCCCTTTTACGAGCTGGGGGTCCGTTTTCTCGGGCTTACCTGGAGCCGCCGCAACCAAGCCGCCGACGGCTGTCGCTTTCAGCCCGTTGCGGAGGGGACGGCGGGGGGACTGACGCCCTTCGGCGCCGCTTTGATCGAGGAGGCCGAGCGCCTGGGGATGATCGTGGACGTCAGCCACCTGAACGACGCGGGCTTCTTCGACGTCGTCGGGTTCGCGAAGCGTCCCTTCATCGCCTCGCACTCCAATGCCCGCGCCCTGTGCGACGCGGCGCGCAACCTCACGGACGCGCAGATCAGGGCCCTCGCCTCCCGGGGGGGCGTCATGGGGCTCAACAACATGCTGAATTTCGTCTACCCGAAAAGCGAGGAGCCGAGTCGGCCGGACAGTCCGCCGTCCGTGCGGATTCCGGAGGGAGCGCCCGCGTGGGAGGGGCTTCTGGAACACGCGCGGCATGTCATTGACCTCGTGGGGGAGGACCACGTGGGCTTCGGGTTCGACCTCTGCGAGTTCCAAAAACCCGAGGAGGAGCGCAACCTGAGCGTATTTCGAACCTACAGGGACACGGTTCCGTTTCTGAAGGCCGTAAGAAGCGCTTTTTCGCGTGACGTCGCCGAGAAAATCATTCAGGGCAACTGGATGAGAATCATCGAAACGCTGCGCTGACATGACGCTGAAAGAAAGGTTTCGGGAGGGCCGGTTCGGACCGCGCAGCGGCCGAATGAACTCTGCCCCCCTGAGCTTCAATCGACGGCGTTTTCTCTGGGGCGGCATTCTGGGGTTGTCTTTTCTGTTTTGCTGCTTATGTCCCTCAAATCGGGTGGAGTTCGTGGGGGAGGATGGCCGGGTGGTTTTGTCCTTTCCCGTTTATCCCGGGGAGTCTTTTTCGACGGAGTACATTCACTCCGTCCAGCTTTGCCCCGTCGTCGACGTGTACCGCGTTGTGGGGGGCGCCCTGCGACTGTGGGAGGAGCGCACCCAGTCCACGAACGCGGGACTTCCCACGGAGGCGCCCCGCAACGGGCGATTTCTTTACCAGGCGCCGTGGTACCGGTACATCGGAGGAGGACGGGCGTTCGACTCCATCCGCCTGCGGGTGGGAGACGGGGAAATGGGCCGTAACGTCCTCACGTTGCCGTCGGGGCGGCAGGTTCGGCTTTACGAGCGATTTGCGGGCAGGCTTCTGACTCTGCGCGCGCGATTGAGATAATATTACGGAACGGGATCATTGCGGGTGTCGCGTTCGATTCGGATATTTATCAGGGGAGGTCATGGCATGACGGAACAGGCTGTTCACGATCCGGTTGCGGGCATTGACGTTGAGGCTATCAAGAGGCAGTACGACAGCGAATCGAGGTTCCGAACGCCCGAGGACTGGACGAGAATGATGGTCGGCGTCATCGCGGTGGCCATGTCCTGTTTCCATCTCTACACCTCGGCGTTCGGGCTGCTTCTGGAAATGTGGCAGCGCAGCGTTCACCTGTGCTTCGTTCTGGTGCTGGTGTTCCTGCTCTATCCCGCGACGTCGAAGAGCCCCAAAAAAAGCATCCCCTGGTACGATTACATTCTGGCCCTTCTGGGGGCGGTCGTCGCCCTGTACATGGTCTTTCAGTTTCACGCGATGCTGGAAAGGGCGGGAGACCCGAACACCATGGACCTGATCGTCGGCTGCGCGGGCATACTCATCGTTCTGGAGGCGACGCGGCGCGTGTCCAATCCCGTTCTTCCCGTCATCGCCATCGTCTTTCTCCTTTACTGCTATTTTGGTCGTTACGTTCCATCGATTTTCCAGCACAGGGGCTATGGTTTCCGTCGTATTATCAACCACATGTACCTGGGGACGGAGGGGGTTTTCGGAACGCCTCTGTCGGTCTCCGCGTCCTTCGTATTCATGTTCGTCCTCTTCGGGACGATCGTGGAACAGACGGGGCTCGGCAAATACATCATCGACCTCTCCATGGCTCTGGCCGGATGGTCGGCGGGCGGACCCGCCAAGGTCGCGGTCGTCAGCTCCGGCATCATGGGGACGATCTCCGGATCCTCCGTGGCCAACGTGTGCACCACCGGAATGTTTACCATCCCCCTGATGAAGAGCGTCGGATACGAATCGCACTTTGCCGGGGCCGTCGAGGCGGTGGCCTCCACGGGCGGCCAGATCATGCCGCCTGTCATGGGAGCGGCGGCCTTTATCATGGCCCAGACGATGGGTGTGCCCTACCTTGACGTGGCGCTCGCCGCGGTCGTGCCGGCGCTGCTCTACTATATCGCCGTCGTCGTGCAGGTGCATTTCGAGGCGACGCGCCTCGGGTTGAAGGGACTGCCGAGGGACCGGCTGCCGAGCATCGCAAAGCTGATCTTTGAGCGAGGGTATCTTTTGATCCCCCTCGGGGGCATCATTTATTTTCTGGTCGCGGGCTACACGCCGCTGAAGGCGGCTTTCAACGGCATCGTACTCACGATCGCGACGTCCTTCATACGCCGCGACACCTGGCTGACCCCGAAAAAACTCTGGCTCGGCATGGAGAACGGGGCGCGCAGCGCTCTGGGGGTGGCCTGCGCCTGCGCGACGGTCGGAATCGTCATCGGCGCGGCGACCCTCACCGGGCTGGGCCTGAAGCTCGCCTACGCCATCGTGACCCTGGCGGGGGGCAGCACGTTGCTGACGCTGGTGTTCACAATGATCGCCTCCATCATTCTGGGCATGGGTCTGCCGACGACCGCGAACTTCATCGTGACGAGCACCATGGCCGCGCCCGCTCTGATGCAGCTGGAGCAGCCCATTCCCGCGATGGCGTCCTACATGTTCGTGCTCTATTTCGGCATCGCGGCCGACCTGACGCCTCCGGTCGCGCTGGCGGCCTACGCGGGGGCGGGCATCGCGAAGGCCGACCCCATGAGGACGGGGGTCACGGCGACCAAGCTCGCCCTGGCGGGATTCCTCGTCCCCTATATTTACGCGTACAATCCCATACTCGTCCTCGTGAACTTCGAGTGGGTGGAGTTCGCTCAGGCCACGACCACGGCGATAATGGGAGTTTTTCTTCTGGGAATGGCCACGATCGGATTTTTCAGGGCGCCGCTGAGCTGGATTTTGAGAGTGACGGCGTTTGGCGGGGCCCTCGGGCTCATGATCCCGGGTTGGAAGTCCGACCTCGTGGGACTGGTGATTCTGGTCGGCATCTGGTGCGTCCAGAACCAAAAGCAACGGCGGCTTTCGCCCGCCTGACGCAAAGTTTTTTTCGCGAAACTGAACCGTCTCTCCTGATGTTTCATTCCGGAGGGGCGGTTGTCCTAGTATTCCTGTTCGGCGACATACGGTGTTCCTACTTGTTGATGCTTTGCGGAGGGTGATGTATATTATGTATGAATGTCCCCGCTTACATTAGAATTATGATCTGCGGAATTGATTCAGGGGCGTGATTTTTATCTCCGGACAGCGTGAAGAAACGAGGGATGTCTGATGCAGGAAGTAAAAAAGGTCATTACCGAAGTTGGAACGAACGAGTGGCAGGTTGTGGTTTTCTTTCTTGGAGAACAGTCCTTTGCCATAAACGTGGATAAGACGCGTGAAATACTCAGGTGGCCGGGGTGCAGGGTAATCCCGGAAACCCCGCGGGCGATGATCGGGATCACCTCCGTGAGGGGTGAGATTCTCCCCATGGTGGACCTTCGGGTGTTTCTGGGCGTGGAGTCCGAGACTCCGCTGGAGCAGTGCAAGGTCATTATCGCGGAGTTCAACGAGGTGAAGCTGGGCTTCGTGGTCGACGCGGTGGAGCGCATTTATCGCATCAACTCCGAGGACCTGGACTCCTCCCTGACCGGCAAATACCTCGGAGAGTGGATACTCTACGTCATAAAGCGCGACGCGCGCAACGTACTCCTGTTGGACTACGAGGCGATCGTCCAGACGATAAGCCCTCAGCTCGCCATCCAGCCGAAGTGGGATCCCTCGAAGGTGCAGGAGCTGGTGGAGGGAATCGGGCATCCCTCCGAGTATTGCATCGTTGTGGCGGAGGACTCTCCCCTGATCCGCAAGCAGATTCAGGATTCGCTGGAGGCGGGAGGATTCACCAACCTTGTCATCTGCGCCGACGGCAGGGAGGCCTACGACAGGATAATGGAGAAGGACTCAAAGGCCGATCTTCTCATTACGGATGTGGAGATGCCGCGTCTGGACGGGCTTGCCCTGACGAGGCGCCTGAAGGAAAACGAGGCGACCCACGACATTCCGATTATCGTGTTCTCTTCCATCATGGCGGAGGACATCAAGGCCAAGGCGGCCAGCGTGGGCGCGAAGTATCAGATTACGAAGCCGGAGATATCCCAGCTGGTCGAGTACGTCGTAAAGATCATCAAAGAAGAGCAGATGGCGAAGGAAAAAGTTTCCTGACCCGGGGAGCGCGAAGGCATAAAATTATGAATTCAAGGCAATGAGGGATTTTTTTGCTGCGTTATTGGAGTTCCGACCTGGATCTGGAGGTTGCTTCGTGGTTTCCGTTTGGGGTGGATTATAAGCCGATTTCGATAAATTTACTGTACGGTCTTCAGCTTAAAAAGATCGCCGAATTGTGTCTGGGCATGGAGAGCGAGTTTTTTTTCATGACCTCGATGCTGGGCGGCAGTGTGGGCAGCCTGATGCGCGACAACCTCTACGGGGGAGAGAGAGCGGGTTCCGTCAGTCTGGGTTTTATGATGCTTCTGGGGTATTCCGAAAAAATGGAAGATCTGCTCTGCCATAAACTGACCGAAGAGAGCCCGGTGAGGGCGGGCATCGCGTTTTGCTCTCTCTGGAACAGGACGTTTTTGCTGGAGAACATCAAGGTCATCGTTCTGATCAGCGACGCCATTTTGTTCAATGAAGAAGAATTTCTGACGGATTTCGAGCTGATGCTTTCCGAGAATGACGTCGGCAATCGATCAGATATTGTGTATTTTGCCGAAAAATTTGGTTACAGACGCTTTCATATGGCCTATGAGACGGATGATCCTCTCCAGCTTCAGATCAGCCGGCTGCTTTACGAGATGGAGTTTTCCGAGACTCGTCGAATGGTGGGGCCGTCGCCGGAGATGCCTTTTCCTCCCTTTATGGGTATGAATTTAAAGCTGTAAGTGATATAATCCCGCTTTTATAAAACAGATGATGGAGGAGATACAGCCGTGCAGGAACAAAATGCGGGCGCAGTGAGGACGGATACTTCCAAAACCGAGGCGGTCGAGTACCTGGGAAAGGTGCGTAACCTCGTTCATGAAGGGCAGGGACGGGGATTCGTCACCCATCAGGACATTGAACGGCATATTCCGGTGGATACGTGGAACTCCGACATGCTCGACAACATCCTGAACAACCTTCAGGAGTTGGGTATCGAGGTCATAGAGGAAGAAAACAGAAATAAAATTCAGGCCACGGTCTCGATGGGGGAGGAACTGCTGCCCTCATTCGACGCCGATATGGGTAAGTTGGACGATATTCCCCTCACGGATCCGGTGCGCATGTATCTGCGTGAGATCGGAAAGGTGGCCCTGCTGACCGCTGAAGAAGAGGTCACGCTGGCGAAGCAGATGGAAGAGGGCAACGCGCAGGCCAAGCAGAAGCTGATCGACGCGAACCTGCGCCTCGTGGTCAGCATCGCGAAAAAGTATATCGGCAGGGGGATGCTCTTTCTGGACCTGATCCAGGAGGGCAATCTCGGACTCATCCGCGCCGTCGAGAAGTTCGACTACCGGAAGGGCTTCAAGTTCAGCACGTACGCGACCTGGTGGATACGCCAGGCCATCACGCGCGCCATCGCGGACCAGGCGCGCACGATTCGCGTCCCCGTTCATATGGTCGAGACGATCAACAAGATGGTGCGCATATCGAGGCAGCTCGTTCAGCGTCTGGGGCGTGAGCCCACGGACGAGGAAATTTCCTCGGAGATGGAAATAGACCCCTCGAGGGTGGAGGAAATTCGCAGAATCGCGCAGTTGCCCGTCTCTCTGGAAACCCCGATCGGCGAGGAAGAGGACAGCCAGCTTGGGGATTTCATAGAGGACCGGGACCTTCCCAGCCCCGACGAGGCCGCGGCCGGCCATCTGCTGCACGAGCAGATCGAGGATATGCTGGGAGCCCTCTCTATCCGTGAGCGGGAGGTGCTGCACTATCGCTTCGGCCTGGAGGACGGACATTCCTACACGCTGGAGGAGGTGGGCCGTAAGTTTGGCGTCACCCGCGAGCGCATCCGGCAGATCGAGGCGAAGGCGCTGCGCAAACTCCGCCACCCCAGCCGCAGCAGGAAACTCAAGGATTTTCTCGACTGAGGAGATGGGCCAGGCCGAAATATCCGTGCCTGACCTCTCGAGAGGCGCGCGGCGCCTTGTCGCGCGAAGCCCTCGAATTGGAGATACTCATTTAAATGAATGAATGAATGAATGAACGACACGATGATGTCGTGTAAAATACAGTTGAGTTTCGGAGGAGGTGGGGAAGTTGCTTAAGAAGGTGTTATGTGCATTTGTGTTGGTTGCCGTTTTTGCTGCCGGAGCCCTGGCCGCGGAGGGGGGCGCTTTGTCTCGAACCGCGGAGAGAAACGCGACCCAGAACCAGGCGGCGGCGAATTTGGGGGGAGGCAACACCGGAACGGGGCGTGGAGCTGATCTGCGGGCCATTGCCAGTCCAAGAAAGACCCCGCAGACCCTTACGGGTTTTCCGGCGGGCACGTTGCCGGGAGATTCAGGAGGCTCGGCGGCGGGTGCGGGAGCCCCTCAGGAGGGTCGCGTCGTTCAGGCGGGAGAACCCCTGAACCCGATCATCGATCAGGGCATGGTGGGGACGAAACTGGATCAGATCTGCGCGGTCGTCGACCATGCGGGATATTGGGTGGTGCGGGGAAGGTATTCGTCGGCTGTTCTCGATTCGGCGTACACGTTCTTTTTGATGAACGGCAGAAGAAGGATATCGACGCTGTACTTCGACCGGGGCATGAAACTGGTGGCGGTTCAGTAACGGCGGCATGGCTGCCCGTGTGAGCCTCAATGTGCAGTGATCTCGATGCCGCGCAAAGTCCGCGGCATTTTTTAATGGAGAATGGGGGGCGATGCGACAGATGAAGCCCACGATTTTGGATTTTACTGTGTTGGGGCGCGGAGCATGAGCGCACGCTTTGTGAAGGTCGTCAAAGGCGTCCGGCGCGGCAGAACGCTCGCGAAAAAGTTCAGGAAACATCTGGTCGCTTTTTTGCTGGGCTTTGGAGTTTTGCTGTTCGGCTCCGCCTGGCTCGTCTGGTATCAGGAGATGAATTTTCAGGGACCCTACCACGAGGCGGTCTGGACCGTTCTCTTTACGCTTATCGGGCAGGGTGAATTCGCGACGAACCCAAAAACGATCATGGGCAGGATGATCGTTTTCGTGCTTTCCATCGTGGGAGTCGCGCTTTTGGGAGTCCTTCTCTCGGAGATCGTGCAGCGCGTGATGACAAGCAAACTGAAGGAGATGATGGGGATGAGCAGATGTAAATACGCCGGACATACCGTGATCTGCGGCTGGAACGAACGCGGACGACTTATTTTGAGGGAGTTGACGGCGGAGAACAGGCAGATCTCGATCATCGCTTCCGAGAGACCGCCTTCGCTGCCTGTCGGCGACGTATTTTTTATAGCGGGCTCCCCGACGGACGAGGACGTCCTTCAGCGTTCAGGTATTGCGGATGCCGGAACGGCCATCATCCTGGCGGATCGCTCGCCCGGCGTCAACGGCGACGTCGACGCGAAGACCATTCTGGTAGCGCTGGCCGTCGAGGCGGCCAACCCCGGCATTTACTCCATCATCGAACTCATCAACCCCGAGAACGAGCGTTATGCCCGGCTGGCCAAAGTGGACGACATCATCTACTGTGACAGCCTGGTCGCCGAAGTGACGGCGACCTGCGCCGCCTACGCGGGAATTTCCGTTTTCATGAAGGATATCCTCTGCGCGTCCGACGAGGGACACCACTTCGCGGCGTTCGACGTGTCCCGCGAGTTCGAGGGGAAAAGCGTGGGTGAGCTTTTCGAGCATTTTCGGGGAGAGCATGCCCTGCCCGTCGGGATCATCATGCCGCCCGAGGACGCTCCGGAAGCCCCCGTGGGACTGTGGCGTTCCCGGGTTAACCCCGACGAAAGCGTGAAGATTTCTCTCCCGATGAAGGCGGTTTGCATCGTCAAAAACTGAGAACCGGAAAGACGGAAACCAAAGCAAAGCCCCCCGTTCAAAAAAGGACAGGGGGTTTCGCTTATTCAAATTATCGACGTTCTCAGCTCGCCATTTCCGCGGAGGCGATTTCCGTACCGAGCCGGCGCAGGGCTTCCGCAAAAATCCAGCGCAGACTTCTCGCTCCCTCCGGTGGAATCGGGCCCATGCGGACCGCGAGCTTCGTGCCGCTGAACGCGGTGGTGCAGGTTCCCTCGCGTTCCGTCCAGTCGGTGATCGGCAGGCTCAGGTCGAAATCGCCCTCGCAGACGCTGGCGGCGAGCAGTGCTTTTCTCACTCCCCTGAGGTCCGCGAGCCCGAAATCCGCGGGTTTGCAGTCGACGAATATCGCCGTGTCGACGGCGCCATTTTGCACCGCCGTCGTTGCCGGGCTCGCCTGATCGAGAAGCCCGGAGTCCCGAATCCCTCGCGCGTTCGCGCCCAGAGCATAAAGGTTCTTTAATTCCTTTGAAGTCCCGCCGAGCGCGACATCGTCTTTGAACTCCACGACTCTGGCGAGTCGCGACATCTTTTGGACCAGTCCGGCCACGTCCGGCTTTACCCTGCCCTTTGGGGTATCGACCTCGAAGGACGCCAGCAGCGCGGAGATGTCGCCGACCTCGTCAAAACCCCTGATGGAAACAGGGCATTCGCCGCGCAGCGCCGCGGCCTTCACCGCAGCGATCTCCTGGTCCGTCAGGGAGGCCCCGAGGAACAGCGCGACCCTGCCCCTCAGAAGCTCCGACAGCTTCTCGATTCCCTCGGTCCAGTCGATGGACTTTGCTCCGATCCCTGGTTTCGTCAGCCTGTCTTTGCTCACGTTCCGAAAATGATAACGCCCGCGCAGACAGGTCAGTCCCCTGTTCGGCGTGTCCAGGGCGTCCATATCCGTCGTCACGCGCGCCACACGGGTACGCTGGCCGTCCATATTCAACACCAGCTCGCAGCCGAGAGGGCAGTGCGGACAGGTGGTCTTTGTCGTCTTCATTTTGTCCTGATGCGGCAGGCGCTCCACCCGGCGCTCCATCAGAGCGCCCACGGGGCAGAGCTGGGAGCAGAGGCCGCAGAACGTGCAGCCGGAGTTCTCCATCTCCGCGTAAAACTCCGGGGACATGATCGACTCGAAGCCGCGCCTGGCGAAATCGATGGCGTGGACTCCGGCGATCTCGTCGCAGACGCGGACGCAACGCCCGCAGAGGATGCACTTGTCCATGTTGCGAACGTAGAAGCGATTGACGACCTCCTGTTTCGGGACGTGAGCCCCCGCGACCCACGCGGGGTGCGCCTCGAAGTCGATGGCGTATTTCCGAAGCCTGCACTCGTGTACGTCGGGGCATCCGCACTCCATGCAGCGGAAGGCCTCACAGACCGTCTGTTCCTCCGTGAGGCCGTAATTGTACTCGACGCCCGGCGTTTTCAGGCGCGCCTCCGCCGGTTCCTCCCTGGGGTGATCCCGGGCGACCTTCTCCACGTGGGTGAAGTCCGCGGGCCCCAGGTCGGAGTTTGTGACGTCGCAGACGAATTTCTTCTTCGGCGTTCCGTGCCTGAAATAATGGTCCACCGATTCCGCGCACCAGTGGCCGTTGCCGATGGCCTCGATGGCGATTTTCGCTCCGGTTTGCTGATCGCCGCAGACGAACACCCCGGGCAGCGGTGTGGCGTAGTTCTCGTCCACCTCCATGCGTTTTCCGTCGTGCAGTTCACCGGGCACGTCGGCGAAGTCGACCCCCTGGCCGATCGCGGCGATGACGCTGTCCACCTCGAGGGTGAACTCCTCACCCGTCGGGATGGGGCTTCGTCGGCCGGAGGTGTCGGGATCGCCCAGCCTCATGCGTTCGCACACCAGGCGCTCCACCTTTCCCGATCCCTCGATGGCTTTTGGGGCCGCCAGGTAGACGAACTCCACGCCCTCCTCCATGGCCTCGCGGATCTCGACGTCCTCGGCGGGCATCTCCTCGCGCGTGCGGCGATAGACGACGTACACCTTCTCCGCCCCCAGTCGGCGCGCGCTGCGGCAGGCGTCCATGGCGGTGTTGCCTCCGCCCGTCACGGCGACGCGGCTGCCGATTTTCAGCGGGTTATGAGTGTTTACCGTATATAAAAAGTCGATGCCGCCCACGACGCCCGGCAGATCCTCGCCCTTCACGCGCATGGAGGAGGACTTCCAGCAGCCCATGGCCAGGACCACGGCGTCGTAGCGCGAACGCAGCTCGTCCAGGCTGACGTTTTTGCCCAGCGCAAAGCCTGTCCTGACCTCCACCCCGTGGTCCAGAATCCACTGCGCCTCCGCGTCGATCACCGACGGGGGCAGGCGGTAGTCCGGAATGCCGTAGCGCATCATGCCGCCCAGGCGCTGCTCCCGCTCGCAGATTGTGACGCCGTAGCCCATGCGTCGCGCGAAGTACGCGAAGGAAAGCCCCGCGGGCCCGCCTCCGACGACGGCGATTCTTTTCCCGTTCTCGATGATTTTTGGAATCTCCCCGAGAGCCCCCCGCTCTATCGCCCAGTCTGCCACGAATCGCTTGATCTCCCGGATGGAGACCGTCTCGTCCACAAAGTTCCTGCGGCATTTCGTCTGGCAGGGGGCGGGACAGACCCGCCCGATGCTGGCGGGCATCGTCACGTGGTCGTGCAGTTCGTCCATCGCCTCCCGGTACTTTCCCTGAGCCGTCAGGTTGATGTAGGACTGGACCTTCCCCTGAGCGGGGCAGGCCAGATTGCAGGGCGGGCGACAGTCCCCGACGTGGTCGGAGAGCATCAGCTCGAGCGCCAGTCGACGGGCCGCCGTCACGCGCTCCGTGTTCGTGCGAATCACCATGTCGGGGGCGATCGTGTTGGTGCAGGCGCGCATCAGCGCGCGCGCTCCCTCGATCTCGACGAGGCAGACGGAACATCCGCCGTGGACGGAAAGGTGCGGGTCGTAGCAGAGCGTCGGTATTTCGATCCCGATCTCGCCGCACAGCTCCAGCACCCTCTGCCCCGGATATCCGTAAACGTCCTTTCCGTCGATTGTCACTTTTATCGTTCTGTCGATTCTGTTCATCCTGATAATCTCCTCTACTCGACCGAAATACACGAGACCGGACAGTTCTTTCTGCAGAGCCCGCAGCGCACGCAGACCTCATCGTCGATGCGGTGCGGTTTCTTTACCTCTCCCGAGATGGCCCCCACCGGACAGGCTTTCGTACAGCGCGTGCAGCCGATACACCTGCCCCCGTCGACAGCGTAGTGGATCAGCGGGGCGCACACCTTCGCCGGACACTTTTTGTCGACGATATGGGCGACGTACTCGTCACGGAAATATTTCAGCGTGGTCAGGACGGGATTCGGCGCGGTCTGTCCGAGCCCGCAGAGGGAGCCGTCCCGGATCTGACCGGCGAGAGAAATCAGGTTGTCCAGGTCCTCGATCACGCCCTTTCCCTGAGTGATTCTCTCAAGGATTTCGAGCATTCTTTTGGTGCCGATGCGGCAGAACGGGCATTTCCCGCAGGACTCCTTCTGCACGAAGTTCAGGAAGAAGCGCGCGACGTCGACAACGCAGGTGTCTTCGTCCATGACGACCATGCCGCCGGACCCCATGATCGCGCCCGTGGCGTTGATCGACTCGTAGTCGACCGGAGTGTCCAGCAGGGAATCCGGAACACAGCCGCCGGACGGCCCGCCGAGCTGGACGGCCTTGAACTTTCTGTCGTTCTCGATGCCCCCCGCGACGTCGTAGATGACCTCGCGCAGGGACATTCCCATCGGGATCTCGGCCAGTCCTCCCTTTTTGATCTTTCCGGCGAGGGCGAATACCTTCGTTCCCCGGCTGCGCCCGTGGCCGTACGCGTTGAACGCGGTGGAGCCGTGCGTCAGGATCCAGGGCACGTTGGCCCACGTCTCCACGTTATTGATGTTGGTGGGCTTTTTCCAGATGCCGCTGTTGGCGGGGAAGGGAGGACGCGGACGCGGCATGCCGCGCTGTCCCTCGATCGAGGCGATCAGCGCCGTTTCCTCGCCGCAGACGAACGCCCCGGCCCCTTCCTTGACGTAGATATCGAAGCTGAAGTCCTCGTCGCCCAGGATTTTCCCGCCGAGGAAACCCCGCTCGCGCGCCTGCGTCAGGGCGATGTTGAGATGCTCGATCGCCATGGGGTACTCCGCGCGGCAGTAGATGACGCCGTGCGACGCGCCGACAGCCCAGGCCCCGATCGCCATGCCCTCGATGACGCTGTGGGGGTCGCTCTCCAGGACGGAGCGGTCCATGAACGCGCCCGGGTCGCCCTCGTCCGCGTTGCAGACCATGTACTTGTCCGTGCCGTTGGGGTTCTTCGCGTTGGGTTCGGCGCCCTTCGCGTCGCGCGCGAAGCGCCACTTCATGCCCGTGGGGAAGCCCGCGCCCCCGCGCCCCCTCAGGCCGCTGTCCAGAATTTCTTTGATGACCTCGTCGCGCGTCATCTCCCGGATGGCCTTCGTCAGGCCCCGGTAGCCGTCGCGGGCGATGTACTCGTCGATGTTCTTCGGGTCGATGAGGCCGCTGTTGCGGAGGACGATGCGCACCTGCTTCTCCATGCGCGGGTTCTCCGAACCGTCTTTTTTCTCCTCGCCCTCAACGCCGTCCGTGAGGATCAGGTGATCCTTCACGATGACGTTTTTGTCCAGGTGCTCGTCAATAATGCGATGGAGGGTATCGACGTCCACCCTGCCGTAGGTCCAGGTCCTGCCGTCGCGCACCACGCCGACCAGCGGCTCCATGTAACAGCAGCCGATACATCCGACCCGCTTTATCTCCACATCCCCGCGACCGGCGAGAAGCCTTTCGAGTTCCCGGGCAACGGGAAGAGCGCCCGAGGCGATCCCGCAGCTTGCCAGTCCAATCGTTACCGTCGTCCTGTTCAACACAACACCCCCACAGTGTTTCAATACCAAACCCTGAGGCTCCGCCTCAAACTCCACGAGGGGTCGCAGACCTCTCGACCCCAATACTGAAAGCCTTTCATCCCGGCCGACGGGAGGGGCCGTACAATCCCAGATACCCCCCGCGGAGCGGGTAACGGGTCAGGGGGCTACGCCCCTTTGAAGAACCTGAACCGCCTTCTCCGGCGTCAGGCGTCCATGCACCTCGTCGTTCACCATCATGACCGGCGCCAGACTGCAGCATCCCAGACACGCCACGCACTGGAGAGTGAACATCAGGTCCTTCGTCGTCTCTCCGTCGTGAACTCCGAGGGACCTCTCGAGCTGGTCCAGCACGCGGGCGGACCCCTGTACGTGGCACGCCGTGCCCCGGCACAGCCGGACGACGTACTTTCCCTGGGGCTGGAAGCGGAACATCGCGTAAAACGTCGCGACCCCGAACAGCTCCGCCGGGGAAATCGAGAGCTTTTCTCCCACGTATTCCACCGCCTCCCGGGCCACGTACCCCACTTCCTTTTGCACGTCCGCCAGCAGGGGAATGGCTATCCCCCGCTTTCCCCGGTGCTTTTCGACGATCGGGTCGAGCCGGCTCTTCATGTTCGGAATAACCTCATCAACTGCCGCAGTCATTGAACATCAGTCCCCTCAGTATGATATTATTTAAAAATAAAACTCAGCTTTTATCCAGTGTATCTCCATCGTATTGTGGACGCAAGACGACTTTCCGGTATTGACAGGTTGTATACGCCGTGGAACGCCACGGATAAAAAGACAGGGAGGCTTTGCCAATGGAAAATGTATTCGCTGAGGACCGGGGACACAGTTCGTTTTTCTGGGAGAATCTTGGAGACATCAGAGAGGGCCGCGGCGATCTCGGAGAGGAGATGCCGGTGCTGGTGTACCGGCTTATGCAGTACACGATGCTGGACGAACTGAGCAAATCCTACGGAGAGGAGCAGGCCAACGAGCATTTCCGCAGGGCCGGATTTTTAGCGGGGACCGAATTCGCCAAAAACGTGCTGGATCTGACGCTGGACTTCAACGCCTTCGTCGCCGGTCTGCAAAAATCCCTCCAGGAGCTCAAGATAGGTATTTTACGCATGGAAGCGTTCGACACGGAGACGGGAAACATCGTGCTGACCGTGGGGCAGGATCTCGATTGCAGCGGGCTTCCGGTGACCAACGAAACGGTTTGCAACTACGATGAAGGCTTCATCGCCGGGATACTGGAGGCCTATACCGGGAAGCGGTATGACGTGCGTGAGGTCGATTGCTGGGCGAACGGGGATCGGGTCTGCCGATTCCGGGGAGCCGTAGTGTAAATCGGTTTTCGGTCCGGAGAACTGAACGTCGACGAAATGACGCGCGAAGTTTCAGGAGGGGAGGATGCGCACAGTGGAGCAGGAAGACCTCCGGGCTCTTGACGAATACCTGTTTAAGTACCTGCACGACGTAATGTATGCTCCCTCGAAGGCTAAATTGGATTTAAGCCGGATTCCGGACGAGTTGCAGCGGTTTGGGAAAGGGTTGCAGTTTACAGGCGAGTGCGCGATGGAGACCGCGTTGGTGGCAAAGGCCCTGTCGAAGGGAGTTTTGAGCGGACAGCTGCCCTCCAGGCAAAACGAGATGGCGGCTCCTTTGAAGGCGCTGCACGCCTCTCTAAGCCACCTGACCTGGCAGACGCAGCAGGTCGCCAGAGGTGATTACAGTCAGAGCGTGGAGTTTATGGGGGACTTCGCCGACGCCTTCAACACCATGATTCGCCAGCTGGACGAACGCTGGACGTCTCTGGAGGATCTCTATCGCCGAAACGCCGCGTACATCGGCCTCATCCACAAGATCGGAGAAAACCTGCTGTCGATCGGCGGTTCGGGGTACGCCGACGCCGTGGTCAACTCTTTGAAGGATCTGTGCGAAACTTTCGACTGCGTGGCTTTGTCGCTCTGGCAGGCGGGCCACGATGGCGAACACTTCGAATGTCTGTTTCAGTGGCCCGACGGGGGTACTTCTTCAGTTCAGAAAAGTTGGCCGACGGAATGGCTTCAGAAACTTTCCACCGGTGAGGGGATTTTCGTCAGCGAGGTGTCCTCCCTGGATGGACTTTTCTCCCGGGACGTCCGGTCGTTTATGGCGATCCCGCTCATGGACAAATGCGGGTTCTGGGGGTTTATGGCGATTCCCGGGCATGAGGAAAGGTTCTACTCCGAAGAGGAGATATCGGTCATGACGGCCGTGGGGATTCTGGCGGTTTCCGCCATTCTCGAAAAGGAGATGACCGATTCTCTCGTTGCCGCCAAAGACGCCGCGCTCGAGGCGACGCGTGTGAAGAGCGAGTTTTTGTCCCGAATGAGCCATGAGATGCGCACGCCGATGAACGCGATTATCGGCATGGCCAACATCGCCGGAGGAACGGACGACAGGGAAAAGCTGCGGTTCTGCCTTTCCACGATCGAAACGGCGGCAAGTCACCTGTTGAACCTGATAAACGACGTACTCGACATGTCCAAAATCGAGGCCGGAAAACTCGAGCTTGACGCCGCTTCGTTCGACATGGAAAAAATGCTGATGAAGGTCTGCAGTATCCTCGAGGAAAAGGCGGATCAGAAGGCCCAGACTCTGCGCGTCGTCATGGGAAAGGGGACGTGTGCGCACTATATCGGAGACGGGATGCGCCTCTCGCAGGTCGTGACCAATCTCCTCAGTAACGCGGTAAAATTCACGCCGGAAAGGGGAAAGATCCTGCTGACCGTCGATGAGGCGGAACGCATCGGAGATCACAGCCGACTTCGATTTTCCGTGTCCGACACCGGAATCGGAATGACCCGAGAGCAGGCGGCTCGACTTTTCAGCGCGTTTCAGCAGGCCGACTCCAGCATAGCCAGGCGTTACGGGGGGACGGGGCTCGGGCTCGTTATTTCGAAAAAAATCGTAGAGCAGATGAACGGGCGGATAGAGGTGACGTCGGAGCCCGGCGTGGGATCGACCTTCCGCTTCGAGGTGGAATTTGAACGTGACCCGCAGCAGGATGCTGGCGCCGTTTTCACCGGTCCCGGCCCGGAGAGCCGTGTGCTGATCGTGGACGCGGACCCCGAATCGCTGGAGCAGTTCAGGACCATTGTCGATCAGTTCGGCATTTCGGCGGACACCGCCGAAAACTCCGCGCAGGCCGTGTCGCTGGCGGATGTCGCGAGCCGGAGCGGAAGGCCCTACGACGTCATCTTCCTGGATTACGACCTGCCCGGCAGGAACGGAATCGAAACCGCCAGATCGTTCGATCCCGCGACGAACAGGGACACCGTCGTCATCGTGGCGTCGTTTTTGAAGTGGAACAGAGTCGAGGGGGAGGCAAACCAGGCCGGGATTCGTCGGTTTCTGGCAAAACCCCTGTTCCCCTCTTCCGTACGGGATGCGATTGACGGGCCGGACGAACGGATCGTTCTGACTTCCGACGCCGGAGATCAGACGCTCGACCTTTCCGGAAAGCGGATTCTGGTGGCCGATGACGTGGAAATCAACCGCCTGATCCTCAGAGAGTTGCTGCAGGATACGAACATCGGCATAGACGAGGCGGAGGACGGCGAAAAGGCGCTGTTCATGTTCGAAGAATCGCCGGAAAACCATTATGATGCGGTGCTTATGGATATTCAAATGCCCGGAATAGATGGCTACGAAACGACGCGACGCATTCGGCGCCTGGCGCGTTCGGACGCGGAAACGGTTCCCATCATAGCGCTGACGGCAAACGCCTACAGGGAAGACGTTGAAAAGGCCATGGAGGCGGGAATGGACGGACATCTTTCAAAACCGGTCGATATCGAAGAGGTGCGAAACCTTCTCGCGGAGCGGTTGCAGGGGTGACGCCCACCCGTATCGAACAGGGCGCGGTTCAAGTTCAAATTTTTTATTAGGAGGTCTTACGGGTGAACGAAAAGACGCTTTTGTCGTTTGCGTATGGGGCGGCATTTACGGGAGGCGAGCGTTCCGTAAACTTCTCCGATCTGGAGGGGCTGGCTTCGCGGTTCAGAGAGGGCGACGCCTGGCTGCGCGAAAACGCCGCCGCGGGCAAAGAGGGATTCGGATGGATGGACCTGCCCCGGCGCAACATGGACGACGTTCAGACTCTGGCGCGATGGCTGGCCACGCGCGAGTCCATCGTGCAGGTGGGGATCGGGGGGTCCGCTCTGGGCAACCTGATGCTGCACAACGCGCTTTTGCCGCCGTACTGGAACGAGCTGCCCAGGGGCAGCCGCAACGCGCCGCGCTTCTTCATGTCCGACAATGTGGACCCCGTCGACAATCGGGCCATATGGGAGCTCCTCGATCCTCAGAATACCGCAGTGGTCGTCGTCAGCAAATCGGGCAGCACCGCGGAGACGGCGGCGAACTTCCTGTTTTTCTGGGAAAAACTTCGCGATACGCTGGGGGATGCCGGCGCGCGCGAGCGTGTCGTCGTCGTGACCGACAAGGAAAAGGGCATTCTGCGCCCCTTCGTGGATGAGACCGGCTGTAAAAGCCTCATCCTTCCGGAGGACGTCGGCGGACGTTTTTCCGTTCTGTCCTGCGTGGGGTTGCTTTCCGCCTGGGCGCTGGGGATCGACTGCAAGGCGCTCCTGTCCGGCGCGGGCGCGATGGGCGACGTGATCGCCAGAGCCGGGTCGGTTCTGGAAAACCCCGCGTGGATCATGGCGGGGCTCTACTGGCTGCACATGAAACAAAATCGGAACATCAACGTCCTGATGTCCTACTCCGACGCGATGGAGCGATTTGGCGAGTGGTTCGCCCAGCTTTGGGGAGAGTCCATCGGCAAGGGCGGACAGGGTTCGACTCCTGTTCGGGCGCTGGGGACCGTCGACCAGCACTCGCAGCTTCAGCTCTATTCCTCGGGACCGGACGACAAGTTTTACACGGTCCTGACCGTGAAGCAGGGACAAAAGGACATCGCGCTTCCGGCCGCGTCGGAAAAGGCGTTTGAGAAGCTTTCCTACCTGTACGGGAAGTCCATGGACGAGCTGCGTAACCACGAGGCTTTCGCGACGGCCGCGACGCTGGCAAAAATGTCCCGCCCCGTCGCGGCGCTCACGCTCCCCGTCCTCGACGCGTGGCACGTGGGCGGGCTGATTCAGTTCTTCGAGTACGTCACGGCCATGACGGGCTATCTGATGGA
>JAITPZ010000189.1 GCA_031289165.1 Synergistaceae bacterium | reverse complement strand
TCCTTCACTCTGTCGCCGTACGTCTCCATGATCTTTCTGGCCCCTTTCAGGTTGCCGAGACCCTCCTCGCCGGAGTTTGCGACAATGACCAGACCGATATCGGGTTTTAGGTGATTTTGCGTTATGTATCGCGCCGTCATCAGCAGGATGGACAGATTTGCCGTATCGTCGCCTGCGCCGGGCGCAAAGATTTTCCCTTCCCGCATCTCCAGCGGCAATTTTTCCGTGTCGGGAAAAACCACATCGGTATGCGCCATGATCACGACAATTTTCTTCGCTTTTTCACAATTTATGGGGTATACCACGTTGAGCGCCTCGTCGATGAACACGCCCTTCGCGCCCGTATCCTCCAGCCACCTGCGGCAAAATTCCGCCCGCTTCTCCTCGTGGTTGGACGGCGCCGGTATTTGTGCCAATTCTACTAACAGGTCAATAAGAGCCTGACGATTTTCTTCAATATAGTTCAGCGCCCGTGAATCCAGCGTATACAGCAGGGCAATCCCTTCATTCTGTTCATATTGTCGTTCACGTTGTTCCTGATTTCGAAAAACGCCGCGGCCCGCGTCGGCTTCGCATCCCGTTCGTGTTCTTTTATTCGTGTTCTCCTACCGCTTCAGTTTCGGATCCAGAGCGTCGCGAAGGCCGTCACCCAGAAAGTTCAGCGCCAGCACCGTCAGCATGATCGCGAGCCCCGGGAAAATCGTCATGTAGGGATAATCGCGGATATAGGTGCGCGCGCCCGAGAGCATCGCTCCCCACTCCGGGGTCGGGGGCTGGATGCCGAGGCCGATGAAGGACAGCCCGGCCGTGTTCAGGATCGCCGAGGCCACGCCCAGCGTCGCCTGAACGATGACGGGCGCCATGCAGTTCGGCAGGATGTGCTTCACGATGATGCGAAAGTCGCTCGAACCCACGGCCTGCGCCGCCTCGATGAACTCGAGGTGACGCAGGGAAAGCACGGAGGCCCGCACGATACGCGCGTAGCGTGGAATCGTCGATATGCCGACCGCCATCATCAGGTTGAACAGCCCCGGCCCCAGCGTGGCGGCGATGGCGATGGCCAGAATCGTGGAGGGAACGGCCAGCAGAATGTCCATCGTCCTCATCACGAAGTTGTCGAGGAAGCCCCCGTAGTATCCGGCAACGGACCCCAGCGCGCCGCCGACGACCATACCGATGCTCACAGCGATGAAGCCGACCTCGAGAGAAATGCGCGACGCGTAGACGATGCGGCTGAAGATGTCGCGCCCGAACTCGTCCGTTCCGAACCAGTGCGCGGCGGACGGCGCTTCCTGAGCGGCCATGAAGTCCTGTTGATCGTAGGGAAACGGCGCGATCAGAGGGGCGAAGATCGCCACAACGACCAAGCCCATAATCATGATCGCGCCGCAGAACGCCATCCTGTTTTTACGAAAACGCGCCCATAATCCGGATTGTTTGTACTGTTTCCCGCCCTCGCCGCTCATGCGCGCCTCAGCCATTCTGATACCTCGCCTTTATTCTCGGGTCGATGTACGCATAAAGGATATCGACCACCAGATTGACAAGGCTGAAAACGACCCCGATGAAAAGCACTCCCCCCAGGACCATGGGATAATCGCGGGTTTTGATGGCTTCCACCAGGAGGCTTCCAATACCCGGAACGGCAAAAACAGCCTCCGTGACGACGGCTCCCTCGAGAAGCCCTCCGAACTGGAGCCCCACGATGGTCACGATGGGGATGAGGGCGTTGCCGAGGGCGTGATTCCATATGACGCGCCATTCAACCTGTCCCTTCGCGCGGGCCATGCAAATATAGTCCTGCCGGACAACCTCGAGCATGCTGGAGCGCGAGATGCGCGAGATAATGGCCAGCGAGGGCGTGGACAGGGTCACCGCGGGCAGGACCATCTGCCTGAACGTGTCGAAACCGGAGGCGGGAAACCATCCCAGCCAGACGCAAAACAGAAGAATCAGCAGCAGCCCCAGCCAGAAAACGGGCATGGATATCCCTATCAGCGCGAAGCCCATAGCGACGTTATCGAGCAGCGAGTACTGATGTATCGCTGAAAGAATCCCCAGCGGAACCCCGATGAGGATCGCGATGGATATGGCGAATAGCGCCAGCCTGAGCGTCGCGGGAAAAGCCTGAAGAACCTCGTGCGCCACAGGGCTTTTGGTGATATACGATTTCCCGATGTCTCCCCGAACGGCATTTTTGATATAGCGCCCGTACTGCATAAGAAAGGGGTCGTTCAGGCCCATTTCCTGGCGCAGCTCCTGAACGCTCGTCTCCGTCGCCGCGTCGCCCAGCATCAGTCGAGCCGGGTCGCCGGGCGTCATGTGCAGCATGAAGAAGACAAAAAAACTGATGCCGATGAAGATCGGCAGAAGATAACACAACCTCCGAAGGACATATCTCCACACCCTGCGATCACCCCTCCGGGCTCATTTGGCCTGATCGAAGTATACCTGATAATACTTATGATTCCCGGACGGATCGAAAAGAAAACCCCTGACGTTTTCGCTCATGCCGATCAGCAGCTCGTTGACGTGCAGGAATCCCCAGGCGACGTCGTCGGCGATCATGTGCTGCAGCCTGTGATAGACGGCCTCGCGTTCGGGTCCGTCGCTGACCCGCTTACCCTCTTCCAGAAGTTTGTCGACCTCGGGGTTCCCGTAGACGCCCCGGTTGAGGCCGGTCAGCTTCTGCGACGAGTGAAAGACGCCGAACAGGCTGTAATCGGGGTCGGCGATGACGGAGTTCCACGCCTGCAGATAGAGCTGCTGCTCGCGCTGTTTCAGCTTTTCGAGGAACGCGCCCCACTCCATCACCTGGATGGAAAGGTCGATGCCGATCTGCTTCAGCTGGTTCTGGATGATCGTGGCCGTGTCGATGTAGGTCTTTTCGTCGCGGCACCACAGCTCCATTTTGAGACCCTCCTTATAGCCCGCCTCGGCCATGAGGGCTTTGGCCTTTTCCACGTCGGGAAGTATCTCCGGCAGCGTCGGGTCGTAATATTTGATAGTGGGCGGCACGGGTCCGCGCGCGGGCAAGCCCACGCCCCTGAAGGCGATTTTGACGATCGGCCGATTGTCGACGACGAGGGTGATGGCCCTGCGCACGCGAATGTCGCTGAGCGGCTCGTTGGAGACGTTCATCCCGAGGTACATCACGACGGGCGCGGGAAGGCGCAGCAGGGTGAGTTTCGGATTGTCGACGACCCTGTTGACGTCGACGGGCAAAAGGCTCTGTACGATATCGGCACCGCCCGTTTCCAACTCGATGCAGCGATTGGTTCCCTCCGTGATGGTGCGGAACACGAGGTTCGGTGTTTTGGCCTTATCGCCCCAGTAGTCCTCGAAGCGCTCCAGAACGACGCGATTGCCCTTCTGCCAGCTCACGAATTTATAGGGGCCGGTTCCGACGGGCTGCATTCCAACCCTTTCCCCGGCCGCGTCGACGGCCTTCTGATTCAGGACAACCCCCGCGCAGTAGTGGGACAGGCAGGCCAGAAAGCTGCTGTCCGGCGTCAGGCTGGGCACAATGATCGTGTAGTCGTCCAGTATCTCGATGTGTTCGATGTCGATGTTGCGGACGACGTAGTCGATGACCTTTCCCGTCCGAACCGCCCGCGTAAAGGTGTATTTGACGTCCTCGGCCGTGAGCTCCTCACCGTTGTGGAACCTGACCCCTTTGCGGAGGACGAACTTATAGCGCAGATCGTCCAGCTTCTCGAAGCTCTCGGCCAGAAGCGGCACGATATTTCCCCCGGAGTCGATCGTGACCAGGGACTCCATCATCTGCGTCATGACGCTGGTGGAGGACAGGTCCGGGGCCGCATGGGGGTCTAGACTCTTGGAGTCGGCCGCCATAACCACAGTCAGAGTGTCGCCCTGCGCGAAAGCGCAACCGACGGCAAGGAGCAGAACGACAAACATCAGGCACATCCTTTTGAACATTTTCCTCTACCTCCCGATAAAATATAATTTTTAATGAAGATCATTTTTATTCGAAACATTTATTCGAAACACGGATATCGGGTCGATTCAGGTTTCGTTCGAGCCGCCCTCCGTCTTATTTTCGATATTTATGCCCGCAGCGCAGCCAGGTGCGTCAGCTCTTCGGCGAGCAAAAGCAGCCTGTTCCGCTGCGTTATGGCGTAATGAACGACGATCGCCCTTTTGCGGGCCGGCATTTCTTTTCGAAGAACGGTTGCGGCCTCCGAAAGGCCCGGGATGAAGTCGTTTCCGTTCACCCAGTCCTGCAGATGTGCCTCTCGCGCGGAGTAGCAGACGCGATTGAGCAGGCGAACCGCGTGCAGCGAGCTTTCGAGGGATCGTTCCTTTGCTTTCCACGCGCTCAACCCGTCCTGAAGGAGCCCGCGCAGTCCGGAGAGGTCCAAAACAGGGGAAAGGTCGGCCTCAAGTCGCAGAAGGCGCTCGTTGACCTCGGTCCAGAGGGTCTCCACCCGCGGCGCCTCACGCTCGTCGGCGAGAAGGCGGACGAGAGCCGCCATATAAAGCCGCGCGTCCGTTTCGAACACCTCGCGGTCGCAGAATTCGGCGGTGTCCGCCTCGGTGTGCCACCACCACGGCATGGCCCCGCCGCCCGTGCGGTAAGGGCTGTCCGGCGGAAGCTGGGAGCTCCACACGAAGAGGGAGGATATCCCCAGATTCTGGAAGGACTGGTCCCACGCCCTGATTCGCCCCGCGGAAACACCCCGCTGTCCCGTCACGTCCAACACCGTGCGCGCGGCCAGATCGAAAAAGTCCGGGCCGGCCGTGACTGCACTCCAGTCGGCGGCGCCCCTCATGCCAGGCATATCGATGTTCGCATAAGCGACGCAGTTCCGCTCCAGCTCCTCGAAACGATCGCGGGCATAGAGAGAGGATCCG
>JAITPZ010000141.1 GCA_031289165.1 Synergistaceae bacterium | reverse complement strand
ATTTTTATCGTTTTGGCTTCCGCTGACAAATATCGTCTGCGTTGATATTCGTTCAGGGCCGGTAAAACCGTTCCAATTCGGTTTTGTATTGCCTGTATGTCGATATTTTTCATAAAATGCAGGATATCGTTTATTTGAATAATTGTCAACTTTATTTAGTAACAATTCCTTAGTTTCCTCCGCAGGAAAAATTTGAGATAATGGATGCAATTTTGAAATGAAGGTGAAAGCCGTGCAGCAGGAAGAAATGAATTTCATCGACTTTATGAATCGCTTTCAAATAGAGGAAGATTGCCGAAAACATTTTTTCAAACGGAAAAAAAACCCGGCAGTAATCGCGCTGTCGCTGGATGACGAGGGACGACCGGAGCATCTGAAGATTGAGGTGGCGGAGGTTGTCAATGGGGAGAATATCCTTGAAATGACAAAAGAAACCGTTGCGGCCGATGCGAGGATTCGAACGGATGGATTGAATGCCTGCAACATCTTAAACAGGGAAGGTTATGAGCGGGAGGAAAAGAAATTTGACCCCGTAAACGATCCTGTCGTCGGGCCAAAACTCACGGAGGAAAATAAACAGTCATATTATATTTTCGGCGGTTATCTCCCCCTGCCGCCGCCGCCGCCTCTTCCCCCGCCGGAGGACGTCCCCCCGCCTCTGCCGGAGCTGCCCGCCGGGCTGGAGTGCCGGCGTACCGCCATGCCCATGCTGCTAATAGACGAACCGAAATTAGAGATGTTGAACCTCGATGAGCTATCGTACCAGTTTGGCCTGTAATCCGCGGACATCAGCCTGGAGGAGAAAGTATTCACCCAGGTCTCGGCGACGCCGAGTGCAAACGCGTAAGGCAGGATGCTCTCGAACACCTCCGGAGTCAGTTTGGGGACGTTCAGGCCGATCGCAGGATAAAGCGCCTCCAGGCGATGGCGTTCCGCCGTTTTCAGGTACATTTCAAATCCCTCTACCTCGTCGAGATAAAGCCTTCCAATCCTGGTGCGGGAGGGCATTAGCTTCGAGAATATAACGACCGAGAACAGGGCGGATATTACGCTCGACGCCACAACCGGATCGCGGCGCCAGAAAACCACGAACATGCGCCCACCGACCAGAAAGGAAGAGGTGAAGAAGCTCGCGAACATCTGCAGAAATATCGTGAATGTGAATAGGATTATTATTATCAGGACAACGCCCGGCACTGTTTTTAATGTATTTCCACCAACTTTGAGAAAGCCCCGGACCGCTTTTACGAAGGGCAAAATCACCCTCAGGAACCCGGACAGGATAAATATAAGAATAGCGATGAAGAATATTTCACCCGGCATGTCGGGCGAGACTATCAGAATCAGCACTGTGAACGGAACGAACAGAGCCAGCCCGCAGAGGCTGAACACTTTATTGTTGTGTGAGAGCACGGGTCTGCTCAGCGCCTTGTAGCGCGAGGGCAGATCAGACAGCAACTTCTGCATGAAAGCCCCGTCCCCAAGATTTTTCGTCCTCTCGCCTGAATGAGGGAAAAGTTTTTCAAGCAGCTCGCGCAGAGGATACGAGAGGCTCCCGTCGGCGAGTTTGTCGGTTCGCGTCAGTTTGATTGCCCCGCCGCTGATGGCAGACCCTTCGCTTTCCGATATCGAGAGGAAGCCTTTCACGGCAAGATCTAAAATGTCTGCCGTCAACAGATCCGAGTCGAATTTCAGTTTTTTGATATAACCGACATAAGCCGGTTCGAAGCCATGCGGCGGGGAAAATACCGGGTACACGACGCCGCGCTTCGGATCTTTGCCGAAGAAAAACCAGCATCCCGCGTACCACGCGAATATGGTAAAAGCAGCCAGCACAACCATTTTGCTCCCGTGCCGCTCTATCAGCAGTTCAAACCGCGATTTGGGCGGAGGGGAAACAAACCCCTTCGGCCATACCACGGAAACGGAAAAACCCTCGCCGGGCGCAAGTTCCCGTGTTGTCCTGAATACTCCTCCGAGCCCGCCGGAGTCGCGCGTCCACTCTTTTCCGCGCGCGCCGCTCACGCCCACGGCGGCGTCGGACTCGAATATTTCAGCCCCATCCGGGAGCGATACGCTGAACGAGGCGCGGAATATCGGAAATATCCAATCGTTCCCGGTCACGTTCCAGTACAATTCGTCTCCGTCGTCGTGGAAAATCAACTGCCGCGTCAGTGTATATGTAATCTCGTAGCGATGTGCGCCCAGCAACAGCAATGAGTCGTCGCCGAGATATATCTCTTTGAGGTCTCCCTCGTCGCGCACTTTATACGGGACGGGGCTGCCGTCGAGCAGGGCGCGTTCTACGGTAAACTTTCCCCTGACGCGCCGCCCGTTCTCCATGTGGACGACCGGAATGCCGCGTATCAGCCCGCGCCGAATCTCATGCCCTTCAGTAATGAAGATTATGCCTTCGGTCACGCGGATGGACGAATCGGCGCTGACTGTGACCGATACCTCCATGTCAGTTATAATCTCCCGCGCGGACGCGCCGGGCAACATACAGAACAATGAAATCAAACACAACAGCAACGCGAATTTTTTCATAAATCCCCACTGACCTTTATAATTAGTCGTTACTGAAAAATCCTCACACTAATTTAACTTCACCTGCACCGGCGCTCTCGTTTCGTCTTCCGTCTGAAAGAAGGGGCTTTCGTTGTAGCCTAAGCGGCGCGACAGGAGGATGTTCGGGAATGCCTGGATGGCGCTGTTGAACTCGCGGACAGATCCGTTGTAATAGCGGCGCGACATCTGGAGATCGTTTTCGATGGACGACAGTTCGTCCTGGAGCTTCAGGAAGTTTGTGTTCGCCTTCAGGTCCGGGTATGCCTCCGCCAGCGCGAAGAGATTGCGGAGTGTCGACGCAAGCGCGTTCTCAGCCTCAAACCGCACGCCTGGCAACTGCGACGCCGTTATGGCCGAGCGCGCGTCTATGACCTTCTGAAAAGTGCTCTGTTCATGCCGCGAATAACCCTTCACCGTCTCGACCAGATTCGGCACGAGATCGAACCTTCTCCTGAGCTGCACATCCACACCGCTCCACGCCTCGTCTTTCAGGTTCGAGAGACTAACGAGCCTGTTATATGTCGCTATGCCCCATCCTGTCGCCATGAGAATTATTGCCGCAAACACCGCCAAAATAACTCCCGTCATGGTCTCGTCCCGCTTTCCAAAGAATATTTTCAGTATATCATACGAAAAATGGCAGAAGAACAACCCTTCGGAAGAATGGATTTTGACACCGAACGCCCATCAGGCGATAATCACTCAGGAAATGATAAACGCACCGGACAGGAGGAGAGAGGACGTGCCCGACAGGCAGCTCATGGGAAAGGAAGACGTTTCCCCGCCGTCCCGTAAAACCCCGACGGAGAACACGGCCGGGAAGTCGCCGCCGGAGGTCGCCCCGTCGGCGTTCACGCAGGTCACGCTGCATCGCCAGTCGGCCGGACGCGCCGGCAGGACGGTGACGATGGTCGCGATAAAGCCGCCTCAGTCGCCCGCCGCGCTCGAGGCGCTGGCGAAAACGCTGCGCAGGGCTCTGGGCTGCGGCTCGCACGTGGAACAGGACCGCATCGTTCTGCAGGGGGATATTCCCGACCGCGCGCAGGAGTGGTTCGTCAAAAAAGGCGCCCGAAAAGTCGTCAGAGGAAATTGAGCGAACGGATCTCCATAAATTTCTAAATCGGGATTCCCGGGGAGGATCACCCATGCAGCAAAGACAGCAGACCATTTCTTCGCCATTCTGGCATCCCGCATATACCGGGGCCTTCATTCTGGACTGGGACGGCGTGCTGGCCGATACCCGTCTCGATTTCGGGCCTCTGCGTCAAAAATACTTCGGGGGGAAAACCGTTCCCCTGATTGAGGCCGCCGCGCTGTTGCCCGAGCCGGACCGCGAGGAGGCAAAGGCGGAAATTCGCCGAATCGAGATGGAGGGGGCGGAGAGGGCCGTTCCCGTCGAGGGGGCGAAGGATCTCATCGCCTGGCTGCGAAACGCGGAAAAACCCTGGGCGGTGGTGTCGAGAAACTGTCGGGACTCCATCCTCGTCGCGGCCGAACGGTGCGGTATAACGCTTCCTCCCGTCCTGCTCAGCCGGGAAGATCCCCACGTCAAACCGGCGCCGGAGGCCCTCGCGCTGGCGGCCGTAAAAATGAGGATCAACCCCGCCGACTGTGTCATGGTGGGCGATTTCATCTACGATCTCCTTGGAGCGCGGCGCGCCCCCGTCCGCGCCGTTCTGGTGCAGCGCGGTTCGGTGGAGTGGGCCCGTCTGGCGGACGTCGCGTGGCCCACGGTGAGGGCGTTCGTGGAGGCCCTGGACCATCCCTCGCCCCTGGTTCCCTGGGAGTACCACGACCTGGCGAGGGAACGCGGAACGGACCACCTCGAGGCGGTCGCGCGAAACGTGTATCGCCTGGGCGCGGCGGATGGAGCCTTTCAACAGGCTCTGGAGCTGGCCGCCCTCGGCGCGCTGTACTTTGTCGTTCCCGAGGACGCGAAGCTCGGGATCGACGACTGGAAAAATTCTTCCCTGCCCGCTCAGACGATCGACATGCCCCTTCCCAACCTGCTTCGGGACGCCATGAGGGAGCACTGGCCCTGCGCGCGGCTCGTCGTCCCCGAGGCGTCTGATCGAGTCGTCGAGACCCCTCCGCTGCACGGGGCGGAGCTCGAAAATTTTCTGCTCGCCTCCCTTTCTCCGTTATGAAAAATACGAAAGCGTTGGACACGCCTCTGGCCGAGAGAATGCGTCCGCAGAGCCTCGACGAGTACTGCGGGCAGACGCACCTGATGAAAAGCGGGGCCCCGCTCCGCAGCCTCATCGAGACGGGGCGCGTGCCGAGCTGCATTCTCTACGGCCCGCCGGGCGTCGGAAAGACGACGCTGGTGCGCCTGATCGCCAGGGCCACCGAGCGCAGCCTGCTGGAGATCAACGCGGTGACGGCGAAGGTCGCGGAGCTGCGCGAGCTCGTGGAGGAGGCAAAGCGCCTGAAGACGATGGGCGGAGGGGTGTCGGCCCTGGCCTTCGTCGACGAGCTGTATCACTTCAACAGCTCCCAGCAGAACGCGCTGCTTCCCTCCGTGGAAAGGGGCGACCTGATCCTGATCGGGACGACCACCGAAAACCCGCGCTACGAGATCAACAAGACGCTGCTTTCCCGCATGATCATCTTCGACCTGAAACCCCTGACAGGGCCGGAAATTCTTCCCCTGCTGCGCCGCGCCCTCGAGGACGGGGAACGGGGGCTCGGCTCGCTGGAGGTCCGGGCTACGGACGAGGTGCTGCTCGACATCGCGACCTCCTCCGGCGGAGACGTCCGTCAGGCCCTGACGCGCCTCGAGGCATCGGCGTCCTTCGTGGCCGCGGCCGGCGGGACTGAGCTGACCACGGAGGCGGTGACGCGAACTGTCGGAAGCGCCAGCATACGCTTCGACCGGCGGGGCGACGATCACTATTCGATCATCTCCGCCATGATCAAGAGCATTCGCGGATCCGACCCCGACGCTGCGGTGTACTGGCTGGCTCGCCTGCTGGCCGGGGGGGAGAATATCCGCTTCATCTGCCGCCGGATCCTGATCTCGGCCGCCGAGGATATCGGGCTCGCGGACCCCGCGGGCATCCAGGTGGCCGCGGCCGCGGCTTGGGCCGCCGACATGACCGGTCTGCCCGAGGCTCGGATCATCCTGTCCGAGGCCGTAATCTATCTGGCGTCCGCCCCGAAAAGCAACAGCGCTTATCTCGCCGTGGACAGGGCAGGCGCCGACATCGAAAGCGGCGAGCTGCAGCCCGTCCCCCATCATTTGAGGCCCGACGGAAGCGGCTACCTCTACCCGCACGACGACCCGCGCCATTGGCTGCCGCAGCAGTACATGGAAACGCCCCGACGGTACTACTACCCCGGGACGCTGGGGCGCGAGCAGGAGATCGCCGCCCGCCTGAAAAAATTCTGGCGAAGGTTCTCGGAGGAAAAATGAAGGGGATAAAGGGCGCGGAACGATGGCCATAAAACCGTCAACGAGGTTGTTTTATTTTGGTGTTCGACCGTAACTTTCCATCAGCGCGGGAATCGGGAGAAGAACATCACCCAGTTTTCCGCCCATTTGAAGAAGAACACGACAAAGCCCGCTTCCATCAGGACAATCGGCCAGTGGAACAGAATCTGTCCCGCCTCGTAGATGGTCATGAGAAGCGGAGCCTCCGCCCCGGACTGGCGGCGCAGGCGTCGAGCGAGACGAAAGAGGGCGGACAGGCCCCCGGCGACGACGAGGGCGGAACACGACAGCAGCCCGAACTTCGCGTCCAGGATCGCCCGGACAAAATCAGAAAACGCTTCCGCCGTCGTTTCCGGACCGGCGGCGTTCGTCGCCCGGAAGAAAATCGCGGCGAGGTTGTTGAGCATGTGGAATAAAAACGACGGCAAAATCGAGTTGTAGCGTATCGTCAGCACCGCCAGAAGAAAACCCATAAGGAACGTGTAAAGGGAGTTGAAAAAAATTTCATGCGCCGCGGCGAAAAGCAGCGCGCTCAGAAGGATGGCGAAACGGTCCCCGACGGCCCTGTACGCGCCCAGCAGACACCCGCGAAAGAAAAGCTCCTCGTACAGGGGGGCCAGAATGACCATGTTCACAATCGTCAGGAACGAAAAACTCTCCGTCCGCGCGTCTCTCAGAGTCTTTTCAAGGAACGCCGTCGACCTCCACTCCCCCAGCCAGGAGATGACGCCCGACATGAGCAGGAGCCCGCACGCCAGCGCCGTCAGCCACAACAATCCCTGCAACAGCAGGACGTAACCCACCGAGGAAACGGGAGGCGACCGGAAAAGATGCCGCTCGCTTCGCCGGAGCGCGCAGGACAGAAAAACGATCAAAGAAATCGCACTGACCGTCTGGAGGACAGGATGAAGGCCGCCAATGCCCACGACGATGAGAAGGAGTAAAAAAAACAACTGCGCCCTTCGGATCGCGCGTATATTCGCCCTGAACTTCGCTTTCATCGGCATAACATCCCTTCGGCACAACGTCTCTCCTGTCTCCCCTATTGTACCAGCCGCCCCCCTCCGGGTGGAGAATAAAAAAAACGGATTGTACTTCGTGACCGCCGTCCCGTCAATCCATCGCGCCACCGTCAGGGCTGACTGCGATGACACCGTTTTTTTTCTCCCTCAACTCCACAGGGACGTAAATTATCCTTGCCTTTCGATGGGACGAGTTACGCGGAACAGAGCGCCCTTTTCTTTCCGGGACCAGATGTTCGCAGAGAAGGCGTATAATTTCATCCGTCTTCGCGGCACGCTCTCCGTCACGAGACTCCAGGAGCGCACGCAAGATCAAACGGTCTTTGAATGTGCTAACAGAACTCTCCGCCGTGTACAGAAACAACTCACGACAGGCTTCAGAACACAGTTTTTGACGAGCCTCGCTGAAAGATTGCCGGGTCATGTGTACGCCTGAGCTCGAAAAAACGATCAGGAGCTGTCTGTGTGCTTCTTTTAACCAGATTGATCATGAATGTAACCAATCAAGTGAAACTCATTTTCCTGTTCCTCATGAAGTCGGCGGGCCGCTGTTTTGCGTGTTCCAGAAATTTTTTTGACAGGATCAATTCCCGCAGTAACTTTGGTAACCGTTCAAACCCTATTCAGGCGATGGGAG
>JAITPZ010000136.1 GCA_031289165.1 Synergistaceae bacterium | reverse complement strand
GAATGATGTTGTTTCTGTGAAACATCATAATGACCGGAACCTGCGCGGTGATCTCCTTTTGCAGTTCTCTGTGCAGCGTTAGCCTCTCCGCTTCATTAAGGGAGTTGAACAGAGCGTCCACTTTCGCGTCCATCTCTGCCGATGAAAAGGTATTATAAAAAGATTTGCTGTGATAATAGCCGTTTCTGTAATGCACCGAGGGGTCATCCGTGGGGACATAATTTTGCCCCTGCATGGCCATCTGATATTCGCGTGCGCCAATACGCGCGTTAATGGCCGCGGCGTCCATAAGGCTGATCACAAGATCGATGCCGTTTTTCCCGAGCTGCTCCCGCATCACGGCAGCCAGCGCCTTATCTTCCTCGTTTTGTGATCCCACCAGAAGCTCGAGGGTCAGCTTTTCGCCGTTCTTACGGTAAAAGCCTCCGGAGAGCTCATATCCGGCACGGACCATATATTCTCCGCAGGTATCGGGGTCATATCGCGGCAATTTGAAATCGGAATCCACAAACCTGCCGAAAACGGGGGAGAAGAAGTTCTCAGCAGGTTCGGCGAGGTCCGTCAGCAGCGCCGGAACGGTCGCGGGGAAATTTATGCTGGCGGCTATCGCGCGTCTTAAGTCCGGATTGGAAAGCGTTTTATCGAAGGTATTGAGCATGACGATCTCCGACGTTTGCCCCATGACTTTGAGAATTTGGATATTTTTCATTTTTTTCAGGCTTTCCAACGAGGTCAGAGCGTTCCGACCGCTCATCATGTCGATCTCGCCGCTTTCCAGGGCCATCGCACGGGAATTTCCATCCACGATGACCTTGAACACCAGTTTTTGCAGCTTGGGCGCGCCGTCGTAAAATTCCTTGTTGGCCGTCATTACGAATTCGGCGTCTTTGGCCCAACTGTCGAGCCTGAACGGACCGGTGCCCACAGCCGCGGTCACTTTATGGTTTTCGTCAAAGGCACTGGGACTTATCATGCCGTAGGACGGCACGGAGATATCGGAGGCGAACGTGAATATAGGACGGGAGAGATGGACGACAAAGGTATACTCGTCCGGGGTCTCCATGCTTTCGATTGCGGTGTAAAACCCCGTGCCGCCTCCGTCCACGCGATGCTGGAAGTTGACGCGCGCCGCCTCCGCGTTCCACGGTTCGCCGTCGTGAAATTTCACGCCCTGTCGAAGCCTGAACATCCATGTCTTTCCGTCCGGGCTCATGTTCCATTCGGTCGCGAGCCCCGGTATCTTTTCATAATCGTAGCCCAGCTCCACGAGGCTGTCAAAAATCAGAAAACGCACGAACGCAGACATGTCTTTTGTAGGGTCATAACCCCCGAGGTCGATATTTTCGCCGATCACCAGTTCCTGCGTCGGAACCCCCGCACCCGCTTCGCCGCATCCGTACAGGCCCGCCAACAACGCCAGCAGGATCACCATGGACAAACAACCGATCAAACCGTACCGCTTCTTCATTTCATTCAATCCTCCCGATTCTGAGATATTTTTACGCCAAACTGAAATTATTAAAGGCTTGGAGATGAACGATCTTCCGCAGGCCCTCTTCGGACAGAACCTCCACGATGCTTCCCTGAGACATGACATAAACTCTGTCGCACATGTAGCGTACAATGCCGAAGTCGTGGGAAATCAAAAGAAATCCCACATTGCGCAGTTTTTTCAAATCGTTCAGCAGATTCAGCATTTGCGCCTGCACGGATACGTCGAGGTTGGACGTGAACTCGTCCAAAATCAAAAAACGGGGGTCCGCGGCGATAGCCCGCGCTATGCAAATGCGCTGTTTCTGCCCGCCGCTGAACTGACGCGGGTACTTATCGCCGTCGCTCCCGTCGAGTCCCACCTGCCGCAGGAGTTCGTTCGCGCGATGTTTTGCGTTTTCCCCCTTCAGGCCCCAAAAGTTTTCCAGGGGCTCCATAACGCACTCCCTGGCACTGAGGCGGGAATTGAGGGCGGAAGCCGAGTCCTGAAACACCATCTGCACATTTCTTCTGTAAAGCGAGTGGTCCGGTCCGGGGTTCGCCACCGCTTCGCCGTTAAAACAAAACTCTCCGCTGTCCGCCCGGATCAGTCCCGCGAGAATTGAGGCTACAGTACTCTTTCCGCATCCGCTCTCGCCCACAAGGCCGACCGCTTCTCCCTCATGGATGCCGAGGGACACGTCGTCAACGGCCCTGAAGCGTCCGTAGCGTTTCGTCACATTCTTCAGCGTCAGCGAGAACACGCCACCAGCACTCCTCTGTCGTTTATCCTGAGCGGTGGCGGTTCGTGCGCGCATTTTTCAGCGCACCATTCACAACGAGAATAGAAAATGCACCCCGGACGTTGAATCGTATCGCGACATTCCGGAATCGTATATAACTTCCGGTTCCTGTCGCAGTCCATGTAAGCGATGCTGCCGATCAGCCCTCTCGTGTAGGGGTGGGAGGGAGAGGTCATGACGGCTTTGGCCTCGCCGTACTCCACGATGCGGCCCCGATACATCACCGCCACCTCGTCGCATACCTGCGCGATGACTCCAAGGTTGTGTGATATCAGCATGATACTGGCGCCGCAGTTCGTTTTTAACGCCATCATCTCCTTCAGGACCCGCATTTGCACGGCGGAGTCCAGGGCGGTCGTGGGTTCGTCGGCCAGAAGCAGTCTGGGATAAAGGGCAAAAGCCATGGCGACGAGAACCCGTTGCCGTTGCCCTCCGCTCAGCTGGAAGGGATATCTCGACAGGATATCCTCCGGACAGCTCATTTTTTCTAAAAACTCCCGCGCGCTGCGCTCGGCCTCCTGCCTGCTCACCAACATCTTCTCGCAAAGCGTCTGCACGAACTGCGAGCCGATTTTCCTGACGGGATTGAGCGAGGAGAGGGCTTCCTGAGTGATCATGCCCAACTCGACGCCCTGCAGAGCTTTGAGCTCTTTTCGGCTGACGGACAACAGATCTCTGCCAGCGAAATGGATGCTTCCGCGCCGTATGACGCCGCGGGCGGGCAATTCTCCGATCACCGCTCTGGCGAGAGACGTTTTCCCGCAGCCGCTTTCGCCGACAACTCCCAAAATGCGTCCTTCTTCGATCGTCAGAGAAACGTCGTCGACCGACGGCTGAGGCGCACCATCAAAGGCCACGGTCAGGCCTTCGATGCTGAGCAGAGCGTTCCCCTTCCTCATATCCCAACCCTCTTTCCCTCGTTTAAACACAGCGCCAGTCCCTCGCCGAACAGGTTGAAAGCGCTGATCATCAGTACCAGTGCCGAGCCGGGAGCGAGAATGAGCCACGGAGCTGTGGAAATATAGCCTTTTGCCTCGTTCAGCATGATGCCCCATTCCGGAGCGGGAGGCTGTGCGCCCAACCCCAAGAACGAAAGCGCGGCCAGCTGCATTGCGATGGAGCTGATGTTGGTCGCGGCGTAGACGATGACCGTCGTCAGCAGATTGGGCAGGATATGCCGCGCGATGATCTTCATGTCGGATGAGCCGCTTATGCGGGCCGCTTTGACGAAGTCTCGCTCCTTCAGGGAAAGGGTCATTCCCCGAACGACGCGGGCGTATCCCGTCCAGGATACGACGCATACGGCGAAGACGGCGTTGCCCAATCCCGTGCCAGCGATGCCGACGATGGCCAGAGAAAGTATCATGCCGGGGAAGGCCAGAAGAATATTGATGACCGCCATCAGCAAACTGTCGATGACTCCGCGAAAATATCCAGCCACAAGGCCGAGCGACAATCCCGTCGCTATGGAAACCGACAGCGCCGCCACGGAAACCCCAACGGAGAGTCGCGTCGCATGTACAAGCCGCGAAAAAACATCCCGCCCCAAGTGGTCTGTCCCCAGGATGTGTGAAAAATTGGGAGGTTTGAGCCTGTTCATCAGGTCGCTGGCTGTTGGGTTCATCGTGACGAGCGACGAAGCGAAGGCGGACGCCAGAAGCAGAAGAAGGATTATGGACCCACCGACAGTAGTTCCCCGGTTGTATTTTTTCACCGGCCTTTTCCCTCCGTGAATGGAATTCGGGGGTCGAGAAAACAGATAAACAAATCAACCAAATAATTGATTGCGACAAATACCGTCGCCATCAGCAGCACATAGGCCAGTACCACAGGATAATCCCTGTTGCCGATCGATATCATTAAATAATTCCCCAGTCCCGGCCAAGAAAAAATACTCTCCACAACGATAGAGCCTCCTAAAAGCGAACCCAGGCTGATGCCCATGAGGTTTACGATCGGAATAAACGCGTTTTTCAAAGCATGGCTGAAAAGTATGGTTCTTTCTTTCAGACCCCTGGTACGCAGAAGGAAAATATAATCCTCGTCCAGCACCTCGATAATGTTGGATCGGATGAGCCGTATGTATCGGCAGGCCATAGGCAGGGCAAGGGTTATAATCGGGAGGACGCTGTGCGCCGGGGTTTTGTTGCCCACCATGGGCAGCAGCCGCAGCCTGACAGATATCAGCCATGCCAGGCCCATGCCCAGCACGAATCCGGGCGTTCCCATAACGATAAAGGTCACGGCGTTAAGCGAATACTCGGTCCACGAGTCTTTCTTTACCACCATGAAGATTGCGATGGGGACAGCCGTGACGAGCATGAGGACAAACGCGCCCGCCGTCAGATGAAGAGTCGCCGGCAGGCGATATTTGATTTCCTCGATTACCGGCAGACCGGAGGTATATGACGTTCCAAAGTCAAGGCGAAGCAAATTCCTCGCCCAGTCCAGATACCGCGCGACAATACTTTGATCCAGCCCCATGCGCTGTTCCATCATGACGACGTCCGCGCGGCTCGGGTCGACGCCGGCGCGACCGAGGACAACCTCCGCGGGGTTTCCCCGAATCCAGGCCGTAAGAACGAAGGTCAGCACGGATACGCCGAAAAGTATGGCGACCAGGCCCAATGTTTTTTTCGCAGCGTATTTCCACATGCAATGCCTCCTGCTACCTCGACGTGATGACGGTGTCGAGGCTGTGGATGCCTTTGAGCTGTCCCATAGCGTCCACCAGCCCACGAATTTCCGAGGCGTCTCCGCTCAGGATGAGGCACTCGAGGCACGTATCGTGAGTGACGTGAACATGAGTTGTGCAGACGATGACGGTTTCATGGTCGTGCTGGAGGGACGTCAGCTCCTTCAGTACGGAGGGGACATGGTGGTTGTACATGAGCGTGATCGTTCCGTAGAGCTGCCCCTTTCCCTTTCGCCAGCATTCCGAGGCGATGTGAGCTCGCATCATTTGCCGCAAAGCATCCGAACGGTTGTGTTTCCCGGCCTGAATCAGCTTTTGGTCGAACGCTGCGAGAATGTCTCTGGAAACGGTTATGCTGAAACGTACAAGCTCCTCCACCACAACGTGGCCTCCTCTTACACAAAGCTATCCTGTGCGACGAAGTTTTACGTCAGGTCAGCCTGGACCTTCGCCTCGGCAAAAATTTCCGAAAAGGCTCTTCCACTGTTTTCCGAAAGTTGTTTAACGCTTTCGTACTCGGGATAGTAAAAAACGCTGTCCTGCCAGAAACATTTTTTAACCCGAACCTTTCCACAGGGCAGATCGACGGCGATCGATTCCCGACGCAACATCGTCCCCTCAAATGGGATCTTTCTGATGCCGATCGTCGTCGTTACACGGAAGATAATATCCTCGAACAGAGGCGCGTCGGCTTCCTTACACTGTACTCTCAATAGATATCCCGGGCGATTTTTTTTCATGAAACAGGGAATGCAGTGCGCGTCGGAGGCGCCCGCTCCAACCAGCCTCTCCATGGCCAGCCCCAGTTGTTCGCCGGTGCTGTCGTCGATATTGGTCTCCAGAAGCACATGTTTTCCGGAATGCGCCGGCTTTTCGGCGGGAGTAAGGACAGGGGACAGGATCATGGCCCGCAGCAAATTCGGCCGTCCGAGGTCTCTTTTTCCCAAGCCAATACCGATTTTTTCAACGACAAAACGCTCCGGCAGAGAGTCTTTTGTCCTGACCGCGGCCACAATGCCCGCCCCCGTCGGCGTCACCATCTCGGAATCCACATCGCTGATTTCGAGCGGAATATGGTAAGCCGACGCGATGTTCAGCACGGCCGGGACGGGAACCGGAAGAACGCCGTGTCGACAGGTAACGGTTCCCCTTCCCTCGGTCAGAGAGGTCACGATGACCTCTTCGATCCCAAGGTCATCCAGACAGACCGCTGCGCCGACGATGTCCACTATCGAATCGATCGCCCCGATCTCGTGAAAATGGACTTTTTCAATATCGATGCCGTGAGCTTTGGCCTCGGCGGCCGCGATGATCTCGAAAATCTTCCGGGCTGTCCGCGCCGCCCCCGGTGCCAGGTCGGCCCCATCGATGATCTGGAAAATATCGGGCAGACCACGGTGGTCGGGGTGTTCATGAGCGTGCGCGTGATGATGATCGTGCCCGTGGGTTTGATCGTGAACGTCCACATAAAAATCGCATCCGCCTATCCCCCCGCGACTCGTTTGAGAGATTTTGACCTCGTAACTTTCGACGTTCAGGCTGTCCAGCGCCTTCAATAACTTCTCCCGATCCGCCCCGAGGTCCAGCAGGGCCGCGACCGTCATGTCTCCGCTGATTCCCGTTTTACACTCCAGATAAAGAACTTTCCACTTTGGCATATTTTGCTCTCTTTCGCAGCCAGGCTGATCTGTTTTATGCGGGCATCTCCGCGCGTCATTCGCTCAGGACAAAGTGCCCCAGGGAAATCTCTCGCATTTTTGCGTTTTGATTTTCACCGACCGTGTCGGATTTCGGCTCGTACACGACAATTTTTTTGGAGCGCTCCGACGCCGGGTCGGGCGACGGGGTCGCCGAGAGAAGCGAACGGGTGTACGGATGCCTCGGATCGCCGAACAGCCTGTCCGTTGGGGCCACCTCCACGAGCCGTCCCGCGTACATGACGCCGACGCGATCGCAGAGAAAATGCACCATGGAGAGATCATGCGCGATAAAAAGGAACGTAAATCCGCGTTCTCTCTGCAGCCGCTGGAACAACGTCACGATCTGCGCCTGTATCGAGACGTCCAGAGAGGCCACCGGCTCGTCCGCGATGATGACCTCGGGCTCCAGGGCGATGCTTCGCGCTATCGCCACGCGCTGGCGCTGGCCTCCCGATATTTCCGGCGGGCACTTCCCGCGATACTCGCTGTCCAACCCCACCATTGTTAGCAGTTCCTCGACTCTGGCGTCCAGTTCACGCCTGTTTTCGCATATATGATTGATCACCAGCGGTTCGGATACGATTTCCTTCACGGTCATCCGCTGGTTCAGGGCGGCGGCGGAGTCCTGAAAAATAATCTGCATCCCTCGCTGGATTTCCCGCCTGTTCTTCCGGTAACTCTGCCTGTTTGAAACGAGGTTGTCTTTGAAATAAATCTCGCCCGACGTCGGCGTGTATATCCCCATGATGGCGCGGGCGACGGTGGATTTGCCGCAGCCGGATTCTCCTACCAATCCGAACGCCTCGCCCCGGCGCAGGTCGAAGCTCACGCCGCGCACCGCTTT